>NZ_JBNCLE010000005.1:466024-622034 GCF_049844495.1 Micromonospora sp. DT48 | reverse complement strand
ACCAGGACCACGGCAGCAGCCGCAGCCAACCCCGACCGCCAACGACGTCTGGATGGGGAGGTGGGACGAACCTCACCGAGGGACTTCATGGTCCGCTCCTTCGATTAGGGCCACACGTGCAGTCCGTGGATGCCGTGCGGATGTGCCGGCGTCGGGTGGTGGCGTCAGCACGTGGTGTCATGCGATCGGGTCGCCTGAATGGCCGACCAGCGTGACGACGTGCCCAGGTCGAGGCTGGCCGGCGTGCGACCACGGTGGGGAATCCGGCTCCCGGCAGCCACGAAACCCCATCCGTGACAGCGAAGTTAGCGTTAACGTCGTCATACGTCAAACGACAGAGGTCTATGCCTTGATCGGCTTCGCCGGGCCCGGTCCGACGGTCACGGAGTCCAGGACAGGTTCGGGTTGACCCGCCCGAACCAGTCGAAGACGGCCATGTTGTCCCAGCCGTTACCGGTTCCGTTGATGTCCGCCGGGTCCCATCCGTTGCCCCGGATCGCGTACCAGGTCGGCTCCCAGTAGAAGACGCCGACCGCGCCGGCGTTGCGCGCGGTGTTCTGCACCCAACTGAACTGCTGCGCCTGCCCCGACCAGGTGGCCGGGATGTCGTCACAGCGCGCGGTGCCGGAGATGACGTTCGGCTGTTGGTCGGCGTCGGCCGTGGTGAACGGGTACGCCGTCTCGGCGATCACCACCGGCTTGCCGTAGCGGGACCGCACGTCGGCGATCACGTTGTACAGATTGGCCAGCGTGCCGTGCCAGTGGCAGTAGTAGGACAGGGCGGTGACGTCCCAGGTGACCCCCTGCGCCCTGATCCCGTCGTAGAACCAGCGGGCGTTGGCGTTGCTGTCCGCGTTCGCCGTGTGGATCCACACCTGGGTGCCGCCGTGGCACGCCTTGGTGGCCCGGTAACCCTGCTTGAGCAGACTCGCCAGTGGGGCGAAGTCGTTGTTGACCACCCGCCCGGCGGGCCACAGCATGCCGACGTTGATCTCATTGCCGATCTGCACCGCGTCCGGCGTGGTGCCCTGCGCCCTCAGCGCGGTGCAGACGTCGTAGGTGTAGGCGTAGACGTCCTCCTGCAACCGACTCAGCGAGTGGTCGGCCCAGGCCGCCGGCGGGTACTGCTTGCCCGGGTCGGCCCAGGTGTCCGAGTAGTGAAAGTCGATCAGCAGCTTGAAGCCCTTGGCCTTGATCGCCCTGGCCTGCTGGAGCACCCGGGCCTTGTTGTTGTAGCCGCTGGCCGGGTTGTTCCAGACGCGCAGCCGCAGATAGTTGACGCCCTTCGAGGCGAGGATGTCGTAGGGATCGGCCTGCGCGCCGGAGGCGTCGTAGTAGCGCGCGCCGAGGTCGAGGCTGCGTTGCAGCGAGGAGACGTCGGCGCCGCGCATGGTGAGCGTGTTGGCCGCCTGCGCGGGGGCGGTCAGGGCCAGCGGGGCCGCGAGGACGACCACCGCCGCCAAGGCCCGGAGGGACGGTTTCATGGCGCTCCTTCACATCCAGGGATGCGGATGCCCGAGAGGTTCGGGCGTGTCCGGTGTGCCGCCGGACGGCTCGACACCAGGCAAGGTGGTGACATGTGTCGATGGCTTGGGTCGACAGTCAGCGTGACCCATGCCGGCCCTCGACGCCAGCCCCCAGTCTCGTAAGGGCCGCGCGGTGCGCCGCATAGCATCCGGTACATGACGGAGGAGCGCATACCCACGCGGTGGGACATCCTGGACGAGCGGTTCGCGGCGGTGGGCGGTGACCGCGTGGTGCGGCGGCTGTTCGACGGCGGGCGGTGGTTGGAAGGGCCCGCGTACTCGGCGGCCTGGCGTTGCCTGCTGTTCAGTGACATCCCGAACGACCGGGTGTTGCGGTGGGACGAGATCACCGGCCGCTGCGACGTCTTCCAGGCGTCCGCGGGCTACCCCAACGGCCGGACCATCGACCGTCTCGGCCGCGTGGTGACCTGCGAGCACGGCAACCGGCGGGTCACCCGGACCGAGCCCGACGGATCGCTGACCGTGGTGGCGGACCGGTGGCAGGGCAAGCGGTTCAACAGCCCGAACGACATCGTCGAGACCTCGGACGGCGCGTTGTGGTTCACCGACCCGAGCTACGGCATCGACAGCGACTACGAGGGGCACCGGGCCGAGCCGGAACTCGACGGCTGCCACGTCTACCGCTGCTCGCCGGACGGCCGGGTGGAGCGGGTCGCCGACGACTTCCTACGCCCCAACGGCCTCGCGTTCTCCGCCGACGAGCGTCGCCTGTTCATCGTCGACACCAGGCGTCGCCACCTGCGTCACTTCGACGTGGACCCGGACGGGAGACTGCGCGACCGGGGCGTACTCGCCGAGTGCGACGCCGGATCGTTCGACGGGATCCGGCTCGACCGGGAGGGCCGGTTGTGGGTCGCCGCCCACGACGGTCTGCACTGCTTCGACCAGCAGGGCACGCTGCTCGGCAAGCTCCGGCTGCCGGAGATCTGCTCGAACCTCACCTTCGGCGGCCGCAAGCGCAACCAGCTGTTCGTGACCGCCACGACCTCGGTCTACTCGCTCGCGCTCAACGTCACCGGCGCGGGCCCGACCGGTCGTTAGGCCGGGCCGCGACAGCGGCGTCCCGCTCACCCCGCCGGTGAGCCGCCGGGCAGGGAGACCACCAGCTCCTGGGGACGGTGGTCGGACACCGGGTGCCCGGTACCGAACCGGTAGGAGTGCACCCGCACGTCGGCCGACACGAACGCCCAGTCCAACCGCCACCACTGCGGCCAGCCGGGGCTGTCCGCCCAGCTCGCCGGGTACAGCGACGGCATCGCGTAGGCGGCGTCGCGCAGGCCGTCGGGCAGCTTGCGCAGGTCACCCATGGCAGGGCTGGTGTTCAGGTCACCGGCGAGCAGCTTCGGATGCGGGTTGGCGGCCACGTCCGCGGCCAGGACCCGCCACTGCGGTTCGCGCTGCGCGTACTGCTCGCGCAGCACCCGGTAGAAGGCCCGGTCGAACAGACTGTGGTCGGGTGACAGCTGCACGGGCAGGTGCAGGTTGTACATCGACAATACCCGACCGCCACCGACGTCCAGGTCGGTACGCAGGGTCTTGTAGCGCCACCCGTCACCCGCCCCGGCGACCTCCGGCGGCAGATCGTCGGCCAGCAGCGGCTCCTGCCGCAGCACCGGCAGGCGCGAGACGGTCACCAGTTCACCGACGGCCACCACGTGGAAACCGGGGAACTCGGCGCGCAGCCGCTCCAGGTCCGTCTCCGTCGGCCCGGCGGTCCGCGCGTACCAGTACTCCTGCAACAGGTAGACGTCGGCGTCGGCCTCCCGCAGCATCCGGTACATCGTCTCGGTCTGGTCGCCCTCGTCCCAGTAGTCGGTGTTCCACACGAAGACCCGTACCGCGTCGGGCGGCGCGACACCGTCACCGCCCTGCCACCGACGGATGTTGACGCCGGACTGGCCCGCGCCGAGCAGCAGCGCGACGGCGGCGAGCAGCGCCACCGTGCGCCGCCGTCGGCGCAGCACCGCCGCGCCGACGCCCAGGGTGAGGGGAATGAGGACGAAGGTCAGCGGCGGCACGGCGTCCACCGCGAGCCACAACCACCACCGCCC
Organism: Micromonospora sp. DT48; assembly: GCF_049844495.1. Lineage (NCBI taxonomy): Bacteria > Bacillati > Actinomycetota > Actinomycetes > Micromonosporales > Micromonosporaceae > Micromonospora > Micromonospora sp. DT48. The sequence goes on along the minus strand of NZ_JBNCLE010000005.1, from coordinate 618,436 downwards.
GCTGATCACCAGGTGCGTGACGGTGAACGCGAGCCACAGCGCGGCGGCGACGACCAGGAACGCCGCGGGCAGGCGACGTGGTGCCGCGCGGGTGGACGCGTCCGGTTCGGTGCCGGCCACGGCCACCGGCGCGGCCGTCGTCACGCCGACTCCCACCGGGGGGTGCTGTCGATCGGGAAGGAGGCGTCGTACAGCTGCCGGAAGGGCCGGGACAACACCCACTGCACGGCACCGGTCGCCACCCCGGCGCTGATGGTCACGTTGACCACGAAGTGCAGCGCGGCGAAGCCGAGCAGGGCCAGCAGTCCGTGCCGGCGCAGCACGAACCGGTACATCCCCGCGTCGCAGGCCAGCGACGTGGCGAGCAGGGCGACCGGGACGACGGCACCGACGGGGCCCAGCACCAGCGGTACGGCCAGCGCCGGCAGCGCGGCGAAGGCGGCGAGGCTGCCTCCGGCACGGGAGGCCGTCTCGAAGCCCTTGCTGAATCGCCGGGCCCGCGCGTACAGCGGGATCCGCAGCCGTCCCCGGTGGAACAGCTTGCGGAGCAACCCGACCAGTTCGTGATCGTGGTCGTGCCGGCCGCGTACCTCGGAGGTGAGCACCATCCGGTGCCGACGGGTCAGCCGGTAGCCGTAGTCGACCTCCTCGGTCTGCCGCAGGGCCGGGTTGAACGGCCCGACCTCGTCGTAGACGCTGCGGCGGATGACGCACATCGCCGGGAAGAGGAACGATATGTCGCCCTCGGAGCTGATCGACCAGTAGTGGTACTGCAGGCCCCGGTAGCGCGAGACGAGGGTGTCGTGGAGCAGCGGCTCGGCGTCCTGGATGCCGCAGACCGCCCCGATGGTCGGGTCCTCGGTGAGGATCCGCACCGCGGTGGCCACCGCGTCCGGTGCCAGGGCCAGGTCGGAGTCCACATAGCAGATCAGCTCGCCTCGGGTGTGTGCGGCGCCCACGTTGCGGGCGGTACCGCAGCCACCGTTGACGCCGGTGCTGACCACGTTCACACCGAGGGCGGCGGCCACCGCGACGGACTGGTCGGTGCTGCAGTCGTCGACCATCAGCAACTCGATGTTCGGGTACGTCTGGTCGAGAATGGACCGCAGGCACAGATCCAGTGACTCGGCGTAGTTGTAGTTCGGCACGATTATCGAGACCAGCGGCAGCTCGTTCATCGGGTCGCGACCTCCGGACGGTCGTAGAGCCGGCGGAACCGGGCCGAGGCCAGCCAGGCGGCCACACCGCACGCCGCGGCGACGGCGATGACTAGGTTGAGGAAGAAGTGCATCGCGATGAAGTAGATCAGAAACAGGGCGCCGCGTTCAGCCCACACGAACCGGTACATGGGCGCGTCGCCGGCGATGAACGCGATCAGCGCGGCGATCGGCACCAGGAGGAACAGCGGGCCGAACAGCAGCGGCAGCACGGTGGTCAGCAGCGCCAGCGGGGCGGCGATGCTCACCCAGGCCCGGGGGCCGCTGCGCAGGCCGCCGGGGAACTCCGGCTTTCGGGCGTAGAGCGGGATGTGCAGGGCGGTACGGGTGAACACCTTGCGCACCAGCACACCGAGTTCGTGGTCGTGGTCGTGCACACCGCGTACCCGGGGGGAGAGCAGGATCCGGTAGCGCTGCGCGAGCCGCATCCCGTAGTCGGCGTTCTCGGTCTCCCGCAGCTCCGGGTTGAACGGTCCCACCTCGTTGAAGACCCGCGCCGGGATGGCCAGCAACGCGGTGTACAGCGTCATGATCTGGCCCTCGTCGGCGATCAACCAGTAGGACTGTTGCAGGCAGCGGTACTCCTCCAACAGGCTGTCCCGGATCAGCGGCACCGGGTCGTAGTTGCCGCAGACCGCCCCGATCGTCGGGTCGGCGGTGAGCAGTTCGACCGCGTTGGCCACCGCGTCGGGCCGGGCGGCCACGTCCGAGTCGATGAAGAACAGGATCTCCCCCGCCGCAGCCGCCGCGCCCAGGTTGCGCGCCGCCGCCGGCCCTCCGTTTCGCGGGGTACGCAGCACCTGCGCCCCGTGTGCCTCGGCGACCGCGACCGAGTCGTCGGTACTGCAGTCGTCCACCACGATGATCTCCAGGTGGGGATATGTCTGCGCGCGCAGCGAGTCCAGGCAGAGGTGCAGCGCACGGGCGTAGTTGTAGTTCGGCACGATGACCGACACCAGGGGTTGCTTCATCAACTGTCCGTCCAGGTCAGCAGGTTGGGGTAACGGGCGATGATCTGGGCCAGCGCCAACGTGACACCGGCCAGCGCGGCGCACACGACGATGGTCCGGTCCCTCAGCAGGATCCGGATCGGGTCGCCGCCACCGCGCAGCACCAGGACGGCCTGGAGATAGCGGAAGGCGGCGAGCAGACCCAGCGGTACGACGATGGCCAGTGCGAGCGGCGGGTACGCGTCGACCGGCGCGTCGATGTGCAGGTACAGCAGGAAGGTGGTGCCGGCCAGCGAGGCGGTGAGCCCGAGCAGGTGGTCGGTGAGCAGCAGGTTGTAGCCGTCCAACGCCGGTCGGTGGGGTGTCCCCAGGGCAGCCAGCTCGTGGCGGCGCTTGCCGAGGATGAGCACCAGGCACCCGCTGAACACGGCGGTGAGCAGCAGGCTGGAGACCTCCGCGCCGGTGGCCGCGTACCCCTGCAACACCCGCAGCACGAAGCCGGCGGAGACCACACAGACGTCCAGCAGTGGCACGTGTTTGAGCCACCTGCTGTAGGCGGTGGTCAGCACCAGGTAGGTCAGCAGCGGCCACCAGTTCACGGCCGGTCCGGCGACGATCACCGCGACCAGCGCGACACCGAGCACGCCCGCGTACACCCAGGCCACCGCGACCGAGACGCGGCCCGCGGCGATCGGGCGGTTGCGTTTGCCCGGGTGTTCCCGGTCGCGGTCACGGTCGGCGATGTCGTTGACCACGTAGATCACCGAGGAGGCCAGCGTGAACGCGATGACCGCCCAGAGGCATCGCCACAGGGTCGCGCCGGTCCACACCGGGGTGTCGGCCAGCGCGAGCGGCACGGCGAGCAGGTTCTTCACGGCGTGGCCGGGGCGGGCCAGCGCCACCAGGGGTCGCAGCGGCGTGGGTAGGCGGGTGCTGCGCCGGGTGACCACCGGGGCGGGCGGCTCCACCGCGGTTTCGACGGACGTCATCGCGGCACCCCTGTCAGAAGAAGATCTTCGCGGCGGCCAGGGCACCCTGCTTCCAGGGGTCGCGACTCGTCCGTCCCTGCCGGGCGGGGCGGGCCCGCTGCTGTTCGGCGCGCCACCACTCGTAGGTGCGCAGAATGGCGTCCTGGTTGGACAGCTTGGGTTGGAAGCCCAGGCGTTGGCGGGCCTTCTCGGTGCTGACGTACGAGTCGGCCATCAGTTTGTGCAGCAGGCGGCCGTAGACCGGGGACAGCTTGCTGCGTTCGAGCAGGCTGAGGGCGGCCAGTGCGGGCCGGGCGGGCAGCGAGACCACCCGGCGGCCGTGGCCGGCGGCGTCCAGGACCGCCTGGAAGTCCTCGCGGAGGGTGCCGAAGCGGTCGGCGCCGAGGTTGTAGGTGTCGTTGAAGACGTCGTCCGGGGCGTTGTGGACGGTGACCACCGCGTCGACCAGGTCGTCGACGGCGAACATCTGGATCCGCACGTCGCCGCGGCCCAGCACGGGGAAGTTGCGCCCCTCCTCGGCCCATTCGAAGAGCATCGCGAACAGACCCATGCGGCCGGGGCCGAGGAAGGTCTTGGGGCGCAGCACCGCCACCGGCAGTCCCCGGGCGCGGTGCTCCTCGGCGATCTCCTCCGCTGCCGCCTTGGCCGCGCTGTAGGTGTCGACCGGGGTACGCGGGTGCTCCTCGGGGGTGGGCACCTGCTTGGGCAGTCCGTACACGGCCGTCGACGACACGTGCACCACCCGGGTGACCTGGGCCCGCTGCGCGGCGGCGAACACGCTGCGCGTGCCGTCGACGATGACCGACTTGATCTGGTCGTCGGGGTAGCTGGGCAGGGCCGCCGCGCAGTGGATGACCAGGCTGCTGCCGGCGAAGGCGCGATCCAGTAACCGTGCGTCACGAATGTCGCCGACGTCGGTGACGGTGCTCTCGTCGCGTAGGTCGACGCCGCGTACCTGATGGTTGTCGGCGGTGAGCCGTTCCACCAGACGGGAGCCGAGCATGCCGGCGGCGCCGGTGACCGTGATCACCACAGCGATCCCACCTTCTGCGCGACGAAGCGGGTGACCAACCGGGTCAGCCCCTGGTCGAGCACCTCGCCGAGGGCGTCGATGCCGCGTTGCACGTCGGCGGGCTCGGTGACCAGGGACGGTGCGATGATCAGCGGGTTGCGTCCGTTGAGGGCGTAGTAGGTGAAGATGTCGTGGTCGCGGTACAGGGCGTTGACCACGGCGGAGGTCACCAGCTTGGCCTTGAACCGAGGATCCTTGGCCACGCCGCTCGGGGCGAGTCGGGCCACCAGGTCGAGGACCTTCGGGCCGCCCTCGATCTGGACACCCCAGAGCGCCCCGGCACCGGCCACCCGGCCGACGGCGTCCGGGTACTCCTTGGCCAGCCGGTTCAGTCCCGGTTCGAGGACACGTTCCAGTTCGCGGGCCCGCGCCGGGTAGTCGTCCTCCACCACCACGTTGATCGCTTCGAGGGCGGTGACACACTCCTCCCCCATCCCGTAGTACGTGGTGCTGGTGCTCTGCAGCAGCGCGTCGGTCAGATTGTCGTACGCCCTGCGGAACACCGGTTTACGGGCCACGAAGGCCGAAATCGACGACTTGCCGCCACCGAAGGATTTGCTCGTGGTTAGCACATCCGGTATCAACCCTGGGTAGCGCATGAAGTAGAAGAGGCTACCCGTCTTACCCCAGCCGGTATAGATCTCATCGAAGATCAACACAATGTCATGCTGGTCACACAGTTCTCGCACCCCACGGAGGAACGATTCGTCACACCACTGAATGGTAGAGGCGCTGAACGGCTCGATGATGAGGGCGTAGACATCGTCCGGATGGGCGTCGATGGCCGACCGTACAGAATCTAGATCCCCGTAGGCGAAAGGGACGATTCCCGGAATTGTCGGAAAGTTGAAGTGCGGCTGCCCGGTGAGACCGCCGGAGGCCAGCAGCTTTCCGTGGAAAGCGCAGTCCGCGCGCAGGATGGTCCCACGCCGGCCACCGTGGTACTTGTAGGCCAGCTTCACCGCCCCCTCCACCGCCTCCGCCCCCGAGTTGGGCAGGAAGGACATCGAGAGGTCGCCGGGAAGCAGCTCCGCGAGATTATGACCTAGCGCCGCAAGGTAGGGCGAAAAGTACGTCTTGTGGACCTCCATCCGCTGGCGCTCGGCAAAGCGGCGGCGAGCCTCGATGATCCGTGGGTGGTTGTGCCCGTGGTTGAGCACCCCCACCCCGCCGGTCAGATCGAGGATCCGGCGGCCGTCACGTAATGTCAGGTAGGCACCCTCAGCCCGCTCGACCAATTCTCGGCCGAACCCGAACGAGGTCATCAGATTGACCTGGCTTGCGTTCACGTACCGCCGATAGAGGTCGTGCACCTCCCGAATGGTGAGACGTTCGCATTCCTCGACGCTGACCAGATTGGGCATGGCCGGGACGCTATCCATTGCCCCGAGATCTTTCCTGGACCGTTGCTGGATGCAACCTTGACTACGCAAGGCAACCCTTGCGGCAGCGCTGGCCGATCGTTAACTTGGTCGCAGTACAGAGAATTTTCTTCGTCAATTTCCTTAGCGCATTGCCCTACGTCCCGAAGGTGTTGAACATGCCGCCGACGGTCTCGGTCATCATCCCCACCCACAACAGCTCGAAGACCCTGGGTGCCTGTCTCGAGGCGGTTCGTCGGCAAGACCACCCGGTGACCGAGGTCATCGTCGTCGACGATGCCAGCACCGACGACACCCGGGACATCGCCCGACGTTTCCCGTGCCGACTGTTGGTCACCGACCGCAACGCCGGCCCGGCCGCCGCCCGCAACCGTGGCATCCAGGCCAGCACCGGCGATCTGCTGTTCTTCCTGGACTCCGACTGCGCACCCGAGCCGGACGCGCTGAGCAACGCCCTGGCGATCCTGCGCGAGCAACCCGACGTCGCCTGCGTCCACGGCATCTACGCGCTCACACCGCTGTTCGACGACGGGCCCGTCGAGGCGTACCGCCTGCTGCACGGGCACTACTGGCGGCTGCGCAACGTCGGTCGGGTGCGCACCACCCTCTTCGCGATCTGCCTCATCCGGCGGGAGGTCTTCGACGCCGTCGGCCTGTTCGACGAGAACCTGCGGGCCTCCGAGGACGTCGAGATCGGCGACCGGATGGGCGACCGCCACGGCATCGTCCTCACCGACACGGTCGTCTGCCGTCACGACGACGACAGCCAGCTCGGCGCGCTGCTGCGCAAGCAGTTCCGTCGCTCGCAGCTGCTGATCCCGGTGGCCCTCGCCGAACGCGGCCCGGCCGGCATCCGGGCAAACACCCCGGCGGGCCTGCTCACCGCCGCCCTGGTGCCGACCTCCCTGCTGCTGGCGCCGTTCACCGCCGGCTGGCCGCTGGCGACCCTGCTGGGTTTCGTGCTGTTCACCGTCGCCGAGCCCGCCCTGCTGCGCTTCGTCCTGCGTCAGCGGGGCCCCGCCTTCGCCGCCTTCTTCTTCGCCGTACACCTGACAGTCCAACTGGCCGTCGTCGCCGGTGCCGTGGTGGGCGGGCTGCGTCACCTCACCGACCGCAGCTTCGGGCCGACCCGGGTGCCCGCCGCGAAAACGTCCCGATGAACACCGGCCACGGGACGCTCGCCCGGATCCCCGCTCAGCTCTGCGCGCAGGCACTGCACTACCTGATGTTCGCCTACCGTGGCCGACAACTCCTGCGTCGCCGTCCGACCCTCGGCGGTCCACAGTGGCCCACGTTCGGCGTACCGGGTGACGACGTCGCGCTCACCATCGACGACGGGCCGCACCCGACGTGGACCCCGCCGATGCTCGACCTGCTCGACGCCCACGGCGTACGCGCCACCTTCTTCCTCATCGGCGACCGGGTACGCGAGCATCCCGAACTCGCCCGCCGGGTGCTGGCCGCCGGTCACGTGATCGGCAACCACTCCATGACGCACCCACAACCGTTCGCCGCACTGTCCCGCCCGATGGTGCGGGCGGAGATCGACCGGACCCAGCGGGAGATCGAGGACGCCACCGGGGTCAGCCCCCGGTTGTTCCGCGCACCCGGCGGCAACTGGTCGCCCACTGTTCTCCGGACCACTGTCGACCTCGGCCTCACCCCGGTCGACTGGACGGTCAACCCCAGCGACTGGCGCAGTCCGGGCGTCGACCGGATCACCCGGTCGCTGTCCCGTACCCGTCCCGGGCAGATCATGCTCTGCCACGACGGTGGCGGTGACCGGTCGCAAACCATCGCCGCCCTGACCGAGGTCATCCCGAGACTCATCGGCCAGGGGCTCCGCTTCGTCACGGTCGCGGACGACCGGTAGGTGGGGAATGCGCGAACCCCGTTCCGCAGCGGATGACCACCAGTCCACGTCAACCCGTCGACGCACCTGCCGGTGCCCATCCGCCCCGCGAAGCAGCGGGTGCCCCGCAACCGGCCGGAACCGTCGACACCGCACAAGCGCCGGAGCCGGGTCGTGACACCCGGCTCGAATGGGTGGGGGAGAAACTCTGATGTCGCACGATGACCTGTCCATACTGCTGCTCGGCCCGATCCAGGCCCGGCGAGCGGACACCCGCCTGTACCTGGGCACACCACGACAACGCGAAGTCCTCGCGGTGCTGGCGATGCGCAGCGGCATGGTGCTGTCCGTGGCCCAGATCGTCGACGCCATCTGGGTGGGTCGCCGACCCGATTCGGTGGAGAACATGGTGCACACCTACATCGGTCGGCTGCGCCGGGTGCTGGAGCCGCCGGGCCGACGTCCGGCCCTCGCCCGGGTGCTGCGCTCCACCCGTCCCGGGTACACCCTGGACGTGCCGCCGGACGCGGTGGACATCGTACGTTTCGAACGGGACGTCCGGGCGGCCCGCGCCGCCCGCTCCCGGGCCGACCTGCCGCACGCGCTCTACCTCTTCCAGCGCGGCCTGGCGCACTGGTCCGGCCAGGCGCTGCACGAGGCGACCGGCCCACTGGCCGAGGCCGAACGGATCCGGCTGACCGAGCTGCGTCAGGACGTACTGGAGGAGGTGACCGGATTGCGCCTGCTCCTGGGGGACGTGGAGGACGTGGTGGCCGAGTTGCGCTGGATGCTGGTCGAGCATCCGATGCGGGAACGGCTCTGGGAGTTGCTGCTGGTCGCCCTCGGGCAGACCTCCCGGCGCGCGGAGGCGCTCACCGCCTTCCAGGACGCCCGCGCCACCCTCGCCGACCGGCTCGGCGTGGAGCCGGGGCATCGACTTCAGGACCTGCACCGCCGCCTGCTGCGCAGCGAACCCGTGACGGTACGCCCGTGGTGGGAGCGGCGGGTTCCGGTCTGACCCGGCGCCCGGCGGCCCCAGGGCTCAGGTGCGGCGGGCCAGGCCCCCGGACCGACCCGGGGCCCCGGGCGGCCGCTCAGGAACTCGGCGCGGGCAGACGGTCAGGAACTCGGCGCGGGCAGACGGTCAGGAGCTCGGCGCGGCGGCCGGCGTCAGCACGAAGAAGGCTCCTGCGCCGCCGCCGTCGGAGTCCGTGGGCAGTTCGGTGGCCACGTCGAGCGCACACTCGCGGAACACCTCCACGAACTCCCGCGACCGCTGCACGTCGTAGATCTGCACGAGGATCCGCCCGCGCTCGGTGAGCAGGCTGGGCAGCCGGCGCAACAGCTGGGTCGCCTCCGGCACGGACAGGTAGTAGATGACCTCGCGCAGCAGGATCGCGTCGAACCGCTGCGTGGTGTCGTACGTCCGGATGTCGGCCACCTCGAACGACGCGTTCGGACGGTCGAGTGACCGGGCCACCTCGATCGCCCGTCGGCTGATGTCCACCCCGTGGTAGTGCCGGTGCCGACCCTCGGCCAGTGGCAGATTGGCGCTGGTGCCGCAGCCCAGGTCGAGGATCGTCGGGCGGGGTGCCCAGGTCTCGATCAGCGTCAGCGGCACCTCCCCACCGCCGGTGTCGTCCAGGTAGCCCCAGAACCCCAACGCGTACTGGGTGTCCCAGAGCATGGCCGTCAGCCGAGGGCTGCGCCGCACCAACGCCCGAACCGGCGCGCCGACCAGTCGGGCCATCGTCCGAAGTGGCGTGTTACCCATGATCTCCTCCGACAGGTAGGGATGGCCGTCAGCCGACGGGCGCGACCTGCTGGACCGGGTCTCGGCGACGCCGGTGCATGTACTGGGCCAGCAGCAGACCGCCGCCGCCGACCGCCACCTCGCTGAGGGCGCAGACCAGCCGACTGACCAGCACCACCGGGGTCGCCACGGCGACCGGCAGCACGGTGGCCAGGCCGATCATCAGCACCGCCTCGCGTACCCCGAGGCCGTCCGGGGCGATCATCACCGACAGGCCGGCCACCGTCGCGGCGGCGAAGCCGGCCACGCAGATCAGGTACGACCGGGCCGGCGGTGCTCCGGCGACCACCGCGAGCAGCCACAGGTGATGCCCGGAGACCAGCCAGGACAGCGACTGCGCGGTGACCGCCCGACGCACACCGCCGGGAGAGGCGGCGACCTGCGGTGGCGGTCGCCGAAACAGCCGGGCCGCCGCCGCCAGCCCCCGGTTCAGCAGGTCCGGGCGGGCCACCAGCACCACCAGCGGCACCGTGGCGACCAGCAGCCACCCGGCCGCCCCCGACAGCAACGCCGGCCCCGCCGCGAGGGCGACCGTCATCCCGGTCATCGCCACCACCGCCCAGCTGAGCAGGAAGACCCCGGCCAGCCGGACCGGGCCCACCTCGATCTCCTTGCCCATCCGCAACAGCACCGGCAGGGCGACGAAGCGACCGGGGACGAACTTGGCCAGGAAACCCACGAAGAACAGCCGGTACGCGGTCCACCGGTCGACCGGCGCGCCGAGGTCGATGAAGAGCGCCCGCCACGACGCCATGCCCAACAGCAGTCCGGCGGCGTTGATCAGCAGGGCCGCGATCAGTGCCGCCGTCACCCGCAACGGATCCAGTTGGCTGGCCAGCGTCGCCACCGGCGCCCAGTCCTGGGACCGCACGAACAGCACCAGACCGACGGTCAGGGCCACCACGAACACGGCGGTGAACACATGATTGGCCAGCCGCCACCACCGGCCGTTCACCGGCGGGACACCAGGCTCACCGGTCGGGACCGGTCGGCGCGGACCCGCCGCACCAGCGCGGCGCACACTCCCAGTCCCATCCCGACGAACTCGGTCAGGTGGGTCATCAACCGCAACCACGTCGCGTAGACCAGGAACCAGGGGCCCCGGTGCCGCAGGGCGAACGCCAGCAGGTCACGGTCGGCCACCACGGCGGCGGTGAGCAGGGCCACCGGCAGCAACCCCAGCCAGGGGGTGACGAAGACCAGCGGCATGGCCGCCACCGCCAGTCCGGTGGCGCCCATCCCGACCACGGAGCCCAGGTCGACCGGATGCGGCTGCCGCTCCTCGGCTTCGGTCTCGACGGGCGATCTCCGCCAGCGGGCCGCCACCACCGCGTCGGCGTAGGTCACCGCGCGGCGGAACAGCTCCGACAGGTACGGCCACAGCCGGTCCACGTCGTCGTGTCGGCCGACGATCTCGTCGCTGACCCGGATCTCGTACCGCCGGGGCAGCCGAGTGCCGAACTCCACGTCCTCGGCGTCCCGCAGCCGCTCGTCGAAGCCGCCCACCAGCTCGAACACGGCTTTCGGCACGGCCGTGAGCGCGAACATGGTGCTCGTCGTCACCCCGGTCGCCCGACGCCGCCAGTAGTGCTCGAACAACGTCTTGTACGCCTCGACCGGGCCGTCGTCGTAGAGCGGACGCAGGTCGTAGATGCCCTGCACCACGCCACAGTCAGGGTGCGCCTCCAGCACGCGTACCGCAGCGGCCAGCGCGTCGGGGGCCAGCGCGATGTCGGAGTCGACGAAGAACAACACGTCACCGGTGGCCCGCGCGGCACCGGCGTTACGGGCCGCCGACACGCCCCGGTTGGTGGGGAAGGCCACCAGCGTGCACCCGAAACCGGCCGCGATCTGCCGCGACCGGTCGGTGCTCGCGTCGTCGACGACGATCACCTCGGCGGGCGGCAGGGTCTGCGCGTACACCGCCGACAGGCAGTCGCGCAGGGTCCGTTCCTTGTTGAAGTTGGGTACGACCACCGAGACCCTCACCGGATCCCGCCCTCGATGGTGTCGGCGCGGTTCACCGTGGTTTCGTCCCTTCCCTCCGGTTGCGCGGCGGGAGTGGCCGCCGGTTCCGGCTGGGTGGCCGCCGCGTCGACGGACGAGCCGCCCGGACGCAGCGCCAGCCAGCCCAGTGCGGCCGTCCCGACGAGCACGTACGTGTTGGTGTGCAGCAGTTCCCAGCCCTGGAAGTGCAGGTCCGTCCCGCGTAGGCCGATGACCGTCCACCCGGCGCTGAGCACGAGCACGGCCCAGAGCGCCACGCCGAGCAGCACCGCGATCCGGTGCCCGGCCCGTCGTCCGCGTACCACCAGCAGCGTCAGGGCGGGCACACACCACACCCAGTGGTGGTGCCAGGAGACCGGCGACACGAGTAGCCCGGTGACGGCGCAGGCGAGCACACCGAGCAGCGGCTCACCGGCGCGGGCGCACCGGGCCGCGATCACCAGCCCGGCCACCGCTACCGCCGCCGCCAGCGGCAGCCAGACGGCCCGTACGTCGGCGGTGTCGCCCAGCCGGGCCAGCGCGCCGTGCAGCGACTGGTTCAGCACCGTGCGGGGATCTCCGGTGACCCGGTCGGTGTCGAGCAGGCCACCGCCCCAGAATCGGGCCGAGTCCTGCGGTCGCCAGGCGAACCCGATCCCGATGGTGGCGGCGAAGCCGGCCAGCGCCACGCCCGCGGCCCGCCAGCGACCGGTGAACACCAGGTACGCCACGAAGATCAGCGGGGTCAGCTTCACCCCGGCGGCGATGCCGACACCGAGACCGTGCCAGCGTCGGCCGGGACCGCGCAGCAGGTCCACCAACACGATCAGCATCAGGAACAGACCCACCTGGCCGACCTGGAGATGACCGGCCACGGGGAATACCGGCAGCAGCGCGACCGTGCCGGTCAGCACCGCGCCGGCGGAGGCGGCCACCCCGAGGGCGCGCAGTGTCACGCCGACCACGGCCGACAACGCGACGACCGAGACCAGCAGCCAGATTCCGACGCCCACCGAGGGGTCGACGTACGCGATCGGTTGCAACAGGAAGGCGGCGAACGGCGGGTAGGTGAAGCCCAGCACGATGCCGTCGGTGCCCTGGTGGGTGACCTCGTAGAGGTGACCGTCGCCGCGTGTGGCCGCGGCGGCGCCCGCCTGGTAGACGGCGAAGTCACCCCAGAACAGGCCGGTCGTCCGGTGCACGGCGGCAGCCGCAACGGCCAGCAGTATCGGTAGCAGCACCAGGGCTGTCCGGTGTGCTGCCAGCCACCGTCTCACGCCCGGCCGGAGGGCTGGTGCCGGAGAAAGGGCCATCACCGTCTCCCCCTTCAGGCGTCGGCGCAGGAACGGTAGCAATCGATCCATCAACGGATCCTGTAACCGATCTGGATTACCGAGGGTCCCGAAGGGAGGTGGTGTCGAGATCACCTGAGGCCCTGGCCCGCGAGGCGGGCTGATCTCTGCGTGGGCTGATCTCTGCGGCCACTTCCAGCATATCTATCGGTCAAGTCGTGCGAATCGTCCTGGATGTCGATTTTCTGGGTCTGGCCGGTACATATTCTCGTCCGGTCCCGTGTGGCGGCATCCGGCAGACCAGGGAGCGGCGTGTCCGAAACAGAGCGGCAGCTCGCCATCGAGCAGCAGGTGGTCGACAGGGTCTACGCGCGCCTGGAGGTCATGCGCGCCCAGGCGCGAGAGCTGGAGTCGGAAGGTCGCGGCCGCGCCTCGGCCGGGCCGTCGACCGGTTTGGTCGAGCGCGACGCGATGGTGCTGCGCGCCGCGACCAGACTGTCCGACCTCGACGGCCAGGAGGAGGGGCTGGTCTTCGGCCGGTTGGATTTCGACGACGGCGACACCTACCGCGTCGGCCGGTTGGGCGTACGCGACGAGAACCGGGAACCACTGGTGGTGGACTGGCGTGCGCCCGCCGCCGCGCCGTTCTACCGGGCCACCCCCGGTGAGCCACTGGGCGTGCTCCGCCGCCGGATCATCACCTGTGCGGGCCCCCGGGTCGTCGGTGTCGACGACGAGGTGCTGTCGAGCGGTGACGTCGACGGGGTGGTGGGCGAAGGCGCCCTGCTCGCGTCGCTCACCCGGGCACGCGGCCCGCACATGCGCGACATCGTCAGCACCATCCAGCGCGAGCAGGACGAGGCGATCCGGGCACCGGCGACCGGTGTCACCGTGATCACCGGTGGTCCGGGGACCGGCAAGACCCAGGTGGCCCTGCACCGTGCCGCCTACCTGCTCTACACCGACCGGGGGAAGTTCGCCGACGGCCGGGTGCTGGTGGTCGGTCCGTCGACGGTGTTCACCGAGTACATCGGCAAGGTGTTACCCGGTCTCGGCGAGGACAGCGTCCACCTGCGGGCGATCGGCGAGTTGTACGACGGTGTCGTGGCGACCCGCCGGGACCGCGCCGAGGTCGCCAGGTCGAAGGGCGACCTGAAGATGGTGCGGGTGCTCACCGAACTGGCCTGGGACACCCCACCGAACGCGCCGCGACGCCTGGGCAGGCTCGACGCCGACGACCTGGCCAAGGCCCGCCTCGACATCCGACGGCGGTGTGAGGCCCGGGGCATCAAGCCCAACGGTGCCCGCGCCGAGGCGGCGAAGGTGCTCTCGGAACTGCTCAACGGCCGGGAGATCCCGGCGTCCTTCCTGCACGCGTGGTGGCCCACGCTCACCCCGCAGGACGTGCTGCCCGCACAGGACGGGCAGTGGTCGGTCGACGACGTCCCGCTGCTCGACGAACTCGCCGAGATCCTGGGCGAGCCGGTAACGCCGACGCCGACCAGGAGCCGGTGGCAGGTACGGGAGTTGAGCAGCGGTCCGCGTCTGGCGGAGGAGTTCGTGCTCAGCCTGAGCCTCAACGACGGCTGGCAACTCTTCGCACCCGGACTGTCCACGCCGATCGCCGTCTCCGGTCAGTCACTCGACAGCTCCGACACCTGGTCGGCGCAGCGCTGGGCGGCGGCGATCATCCTGCGGGAGGGCCACACGGTGGTGGGCTGGGCAGACGGCTTCGACCCGTACGGCGAGGAGGGGTACGTACCGGAGCTGGCCGAGCCGCTGCCGGTCGCCGCGGTCCCCGAGCCGGTCGAGGACGCGTACCTGCACGTCATCCTGGACGAGGCCCAGGACCTGTCGCCGATGGAGTGCCGCATGATCGCCCGCCGAGCCGCCCACGCCTCGATGACGATCGTGGGTGACCTCGGTCAGGCCACCCATCCGCTGGCCGCCGGCAGCTGGCCGGAGTTGGTGCGGCAGCTGGGCAAACGCGGGGCCAGGATGCTCGACCTGCCCACCGGTTACCGGGTACCGCAGGTCATCGCCGACTTCGCCGCTCGGGCGTTGGCGCCCGGGATCGCGCCGACCCGCTCGTTCCGGCCCGGTGGGAGCCTCACGATCCGCCAGGTGGACGACCTGCGCGCCGCCCTCGCGGCGGAAACCGGTGCGATCATCGCGCCGGACGCGATCGCCGACTCGCTGGGGGCGATCCCGGTCACCCAGGTCAAAGGACTGGAGTACGACCGGGTGGTGCTGGTGGAGCCGGCCGACATCGTCGCCGCCGAGCCCCGGGGCATGAACCGGCTCTACGTCGCGTTGACCCGGGCCGTCGCCGAACTGGTCATCCTGCACACCAAGCCGCTGCCGGAGGCGCTCAGTTCATGATCGTCGGTCGCGACCGCGCATGATCGTCGGTCACGACCGCGCAGGTCGGAGGTTGACGGCGGCCACCGCACCGACTCGGCGACCCGCGCCACATCCGGGCGGGGCGGGAGTCGATCTCGGTACTGTTGGGTAGGAACGAGCTGTACCCAACCAGCGTCCTGCGAGGTAGCCATGCCCGATGAAGCACCCGGCCCCGTCGACCTCGCCCGCCTTCAGGACCTGCTCGACGGCCCGTGGGCCGAGGTCCGTAACGCCCACCGCAGGCACCTCGACGAGCGTTTCCTCCCGGTGTACGGCGAGACCGGCGACCAGGCGCGTGAGCGGGTCACCCGGCTGCTCGGCGAGCTTCCCGTCAAGCTGGGTATCGCCTCGGCCTTTCCCACCCAGTACGGCGGTGGGTCCGACGTCGGTGCCTCGATCATCGCCACGGAGATGCTGGCGCAGGTCGACCTGTCGCTGATGGTGAAGGCCGGCGTGCAGTGGGGGCTGTTCGGCGGCGCGGTGGCCGCCCTGGGCACCCGACGTCACCACGACGCCTACCTCCGGGACATCATCTCCGGCCGGCTCCTGGGCTGCTTCGCGATGACCGAGACCGGGCACGGCTCCGACGTCCAACAGCTGCGCACCACCTGCGAGTACGACCCCCGGACGCAGACCTTCGACCTGCACACGCCGTACGAGGCGGCCCGCAAGGACTACATCGGCAACGCGGCCCGGGACGGGCGGATGGCGGTGGTCTTCGCGCAGTTGATCAGTAATGGGCAGCGGCACGGCGTCCACGCGTGGCTGGTGCCCATCCGCGACGAGCAGGGCAGTCCCCTGCCCGGGGTGACCATCGGCGACGCCGGTCCCAAGGCCGGTCTGCACGGGGTGGACAACGGGCGACTGAGCTTCGACCACGTGACGGTGCCCCGGGACATGCTGCTGGACCGGTACGGCCAGGTCGCGCCGGACGGTACGTACTCCAGCCCGATCGAGAACGACTCGCGGCGCTTCTTCACCATGCTCGGCACGCTGGTCCGGGGCCGGGTCAGTGTGGGCGGTGCGGCGTCGGCCGCCGCCAAGGTGGCGTTGACCATCGCGGTCCGCTACGGCGACACCCGCCGTCAGTTCAGCGCCCCCGACGCCGATCGCGAGGTGCTGCTCAACGACTACCTGGCTCACCAGCGGAAGCTGCTGCCCGCGCTGGCCACCACGTACGCGCTCCACTTCGCCCAGGCCGAGCTGATCGCCGCGGTGCACGAGGTGCAGGGCGGCGACGGCCCGGTGGACGAGCACCGGCAGCGGGAACTGGAGTCGCGCGCCGCCGGGCTCAAGGCCGCCCAGACCTGGCACGCCAGCCGCACCATCCAGCTGTGCCGCGAGGCGTGCGGCGGCGCCGGCTACCTGGCTGAGAACCGGTTGCCGGGGCTGCGGGCCGACACCGACGTCTTCACCACCTTCGAGGGCGACAACACGGTCCTGCTGCAACTGGTCGCCAAGGGGCTGCTCACCGGCTACCGGGACGAGTTCGGCTCGCTGGACGGCTGGGGGCGCGCCTCCTTCGTCGCCGAGCAGGTGCGAGAGATGGTGCTCGAACGCACCGCCGCCCGGTCGGTGATCCAGCGACTGATCAGCGCCGTGCCCGGCCGCGACGAGGAGGTCGCCGTCACCGACCGGGGGTGGCAGCTCAAGATCTTCGAGGACCGCGAGAAGCACCTGCTCGAAGGTGCGATCCGCCGCCTGCGCAACGGCGCGTCCAGCAAGCAGGACCGCCCCTTCGACATCTTCAACGACGTCCAGGACCACGTCCTCGCCGTCGCCGCCGCGCACATCGACCGGGTCACCCTGGAGGCGTTCGTCGCCGGCATCGAGGAGGCTTCCGACCCGGCGGTCCGGGCGCTGCTCTCCCGGGTCTGCGACCTGTACGCCCTGAGCGTCATCGAGTCGCACAAGGGCTGGCTGCTGGAGCACGGTCGGCTCACGCCGGGCCGCTCGAAGGCGATCACCGCCGTGGTGAACGGCCTGCTCAAGGAGTTGCGTCCGCAGATGCGGACGCTGGTGGACGGCTTCGCCATCCCGGACACCTGGTTGCACGCCGCCATCCTGCGGGAGGAACCGGGCCGTCAGGAGGTCATGACCGACCACGACACCGCCGACGCGTGAGGGCGGTTGACACAGCGGTCGCCGAAATGTGCAAAATGTTGCATGCCGATCCCTGCAGGCGTGGGTGCCGTCTCCCGGTCCCTGCTGCGCGACGACGCCTTCCGGGCGATCCGCGACGCGATCGTGAACGGCACGCTGGCCCCTGGTGAGCGGCTCAACGACGCCGAACTCGCCCAGTGGCTCGGCGTCAGCCGCACCCCGGTGCGCGAGGCGCTGACCCGGCTTGAGGAGGCCGGCCTGGTCCGCACCAAGCCCGGCCGCTACACGATGGTCAGCCCACTCGACCTGCGGGCGCTGCGCGGCGCCCAGTCGGTGACGACCGCCCTGCACGAGCTGGCGGTACGCGAGGCGCTACCCAACCTGTCCACCGCCGAACTCGACGCGATGCGCGCCGCCAACACCCGTTTCGCCCAGGCGCTACGCGCCGACGACGTCGACGCGGCCATCGCGGCCGACGACGAGTTCCACGGCGTCCTGGTGGCCGCCTCGGCGAACGCGGCACTACGGTCGGTGCTCGACCAGTTCACGCCCGCGTTGCGGCGGCTGGAACGGCTCCGCTTCGCCTCGCTCAGCGGCCGTGGTTCGGTCGCCCAGCACGAGCGGATCATCGAGTTGTGTGAAGCCGGCGACGTCGACGGCGCGGTCGCCGCCACCCGCGTCAACTGGCAGACCCTGACGCCCCTGCTGCAGACCGCGGTCGACGAGGACGAGACCTAGCAGCCGCGCCGGGAGTCCTCCGCTGCCTCGTTGACCTGCTGCGTCACCCGACAGGCGACCTCACGCAGAGCGGTGATCTGCTCCGGGGTGAGCCCGTCGATGACGAATCTGCGCACCGCGGCCACGTGCCCGGGTGCCGCGGCCACCACGAGGTCCCATCCCGCCTCGGTCAGCACCGCCCGGTTGTAGCGGGGGTTGTCCGGGTCCGGCTCGCGGCGCAGCAGCCCACGCTGTTCGAGGCGCTTGAGCACGTTCGACAACCGGGACAGCGAGCTGCTCACCTGGCTGGCCAGGGCGCTGAGCCGCAGCGTACGCCCGGGTGCCATGGACAGCCCACTGAGCACGAAGTAGTCGAACAGCGTGAGGTCGTTGTCACGTAGCAGCTGCGCGTCGAGCGCGCCGGGCAGCTTGAACATGAGGCTGGCCAAGGCGAGCCACGCCTCGCGCTCACACTCGTCCAACCACCGGGGTTCCTCCGGCATGTCGCCCAGCCTAGTCGTCGACCTGACTGCGGAGGTGAGGCATCTCGCATTCGGTTCAAGCTTGAACCTCGGAAGGCTATCGTCACTTCAAGATTGAACCTCACAGCATGGGAGTTGTCGTGACCCTGTTCCGGCTGGATGCCAGCATCCGTACCCACGGCTCGGCGAGCCGCGAGATCGCGGACATCGTCGAGGAGGAGTGGCTCGCCACGCACAGCGGCGACACGGTCCAGCGGCGCCACATCGGCGTCGACGTCCTGCCCGCGACCGCCTGGGCGGCGGCGGTCACCGCCGGGACGACCCCTCCCCAGGAGCAGACCGCCGAGCAGCGTGCGGCCGTCGCCCTCGCCACGACACTGGTCGACGAGCTGCTCGCCGCCGAGGCCATCCTGTTCGCCGTGCCGCTGTACAACTTCGGCGTGTCGCAGCACTTCAAGACGTACATCGACCTGGTCAACACGGACCAGCGGGCATTCGCCAAGCCGTTCCTGAAGGGCAAGCGGGTAGCGCTGGTCACGGTTCGGGGCGGAGCCTACGGCGACGGCACCCCCCGGGCGGGTTGGGACCACTCGACGCCGTACCTGCGTCGCATCATCGCCGACTGGTGGGGCGCCGACCTCACCGTCATCGAGCGCGAGTTCACCCTCGTCGGCGTCGACCCCACCCTCGACCCGTTCACCGACCAGGCCGCGGCGATGCACGCCAGCGCCCTACAGGCCGCCCGGGAGGCCGGGCGCGCGCTCGGCGGCGTACCGATCCCGGCCTGAGACGGCGGCGCTCGCCGCCGGAAGCGGACCCGCGAGCGGGCCGGGCAGCACCCTCGGGGTACGGCCCGCTCGCGGTCGCCACGGCTGCGCAGGCCGATCGCGGGGATCGCAGGATGGTCAGAGGGTCGGAGAGCCCGCCGAACTGGAACGCCTCGACGATGTCGCCGAGACCGACGAGCGCACCCAACGCTCTAGCCAGAGTGACCGTGTGGTCGAGCGCCGCGCCCTCTCGCGGAGGGCGTTCAGGAGTGTGTGCGTACCTGCTCGAAGTGGAACTCGCGGATGAAGCAGTCTCGGGGTTGACCCACCGCGAACACCACGCAGTCGACCACCGACTGCGCGGTGAGGTCGGCATCGGCCCGCCGTGGCCCGTCCTGGACGAAGTCCGGGGGAAAGAGGGAGATCACCCGGATTCCTTCAGGTCGGAGCCGGTGCGACAGGATCTCCGCGAACCCGGCGTGGGCGTGCTTGGCCGCGTAGAACGCGGGATGCGCGCCGGACCGGCGGTGCCCCACCTCGCCGCAGGCGGAGATCATGTTGACCACGTCGGGCCGCGACGACGCGCGCAGCAGCGACAACAGGTGTTTGGTCAGCAGTACGGTGCCGGTCCCACCCGCAGCCATCACGTTCTCGATCACGTCGTCCGAGACGTCCGCCAGGTCGTCACCTTCGACGTATGCGGCACCGTTGTTGACCAGCACGTCGAGGTGGCTCGTCCGGTCGGCCAAGGTCGCGGCGAACCCACGCACCGAATCAGGTACGGCGAGGTCACAGGAGTACGCCTCAGCCCTACCCGCCCCCCGCCGGTTGATCGCCTCCGCAACCCGCCGAGCCGCCGCCAGGTCGCGGGCGGAGAGGAATACCTGCGCGCCACGTTCGGCGAACGCCTCGGCCAGACGTCGACCCGTGCCCCGTGCCGCGCCGGTGATGGCGACCCGCAAACCGTCATGATCCATGACCGACACTGAAGCACCTCAACTGCGGTCGAGGTCAAACGACTCGCCCTGACCTCCCCCATCAGCCCCGGGCCACTCTCGGTCCGGGCCCCGGCAACGCGTGTCGTTGGTTGCGGGCAAGGCATAACGTATTGCTCATGACGCAAGACGACGGCGACCTGGACGGTCTCGTACGCAAACGGATCCGCGCCCTGCGCGTCGCACAGGGCTGGTCACTGGACGAACTGGCCAGCCGTGCCCGGCTCAGCCCGTCCTCGCTCAGCCGCATCGAGAACGGCCAGCGTCGCCTCGCCCTGGACCAACTCGTCACCCTGGCCCGAGCCCTGGACACCGCCCTGGACCAACTCGTGGAAACCGCCCCCGACGACGTCGTCACCAGCCCGATGATCGACGGCGCGCACGGGCTGATGCGCTGGCCCGTCAAGGCCGAACCGGGCATGTCCGTCGTCCGTCAGCGCCTGACCGAGCCACCGCCGGACGATCCCGCGCGCATGCGCGCCCACCCCGGGCGGGAATGGCTCGTGGTCCTGTCCGGCACGGCGGTGTTGCTGCTGGGCCAGCGCCGCTTCCGCCTGGAGACCAACCAGGCGGCCGAGTTCCCCACCATGCTGCCCCACGCCATCGGCACCGACGGCCGCCCCTGCGAGATCCTGGGCATCTTCGACCGCGACGCCCGCCGGGGACACCAGCAACGCGATAGCAAGAGTTCGAAACCGTGACTGCGGCGGCTCGTACGAACGGCACCGCCGACGCCCACAAGATCCTCTTGCCCGGCGGGCATCCTGGTCGCCCATCGTCTTGCGTAGTCGGCAAGTGATCGTGCCGCAGCCGCATGACCGCCGTAACGTCGCGGCATGACCCACGCAACCCACCACGCCGACCACCACGACGCCGGGCAGGCGGAGATCCTCGACCTCGACGCTGACGTCCTCGCGGCGCAGCTTGCCGAGATCACGGCATGGCTCCCCCTCGCCGTACCCCCGCGACAGATCGTGGACCTCGGCAGTGGCACCGGAGCGGGAACCTTCGCCCTGCTGGACCGCTTCCCCGACGCTCACGTCACCGCGGTCGACTCCTCGGCCGGACACCTTCACCGTCTGCGGGAGAAGGCGTACGCCCGGGGAGCGGCAGCCCGGGTCCGCACCGTACGGACCGACCTCGACGAGCCCGACTGGCCCGACCTCGGCACCCCGGACCTGGCGTGGGCGTCTGCCTCGATGCACCACATGGCCCACCCCAAACAGGCCCTGCGGGCGGTCCACGACCTGCTGCCCACAGGCGGGCTGTTCGCCGTCGTGGAACTGGCCGACTTCCCGCGGTTCCTCCCCGAGAACGCCCCGGAAGACCGGCCGGGCCTTGAGGAGCGCTGCCACGCCGCCAGCGACCACGTCCACGCCGGGCACCTGACCCATCGGGGCACCGGCTGGGGACCGCTGCTCACCGCCGCTGGATTCACCGTCGAAGCCCAGCGCCGAATCACCGTGAACATCGAGGCGGCGACCAAACCGGCCGTCGGTGCCTACGCCCTCCGCAGCCTCCAGCGCATCCGGCACAGCGTCGCCGACGCCCTCGCCCCGGAGGACCTCGCCGCGCTCGACCGACTACTCGACCCCGACAGCCCGCACAACGTTCTGCGCCGCAGCGACCTGAGCGTCCGGACCGAACGCACCGTCTGGGCCGCCCGCCGCACCGCCTGAACGCACGGCCACTCGCCGCGCCCAGGGAACACTCGCCCGGCGCAGTGAGCGGGCCGACACCTGTCGGGGTGTAGGCGGGCGGCATGTCGGGTACCTCGCGCCCAACCCCCGTACCCCCTGCCCTGGAGGAAACCATGACCGTCGTACTCGCCGTTGTCTGCAGCGACGGGGTGGTGATCGGCGCGGACTCCCAGATCACCGACAGCGCCCGTGGTCTGAGCTTCCCCGCCCGGAAGCTGCACCCGCTGGGCTCCCACGCCGCCTGGGGCGGCAGCGGCGCCCGGGGCGTACTCAACGATCTGCGCCCCCTCCTCGAGGACTCAGCAACCGCCATCCTCGAAGCACCCGACATCGGCGACGAGTTGCAGGACCGCGTCCTGCCCGTCTTCAAGAAGCACTACGAGAAGTACATCCCCAACGTGCCCGGCGAGGACGACGGCGGCGGGGTGTCGGCGTACCTGCTCGCAGCCGGCTACAGCCAGGACAAGCCGTGGATCGTGGAGATCAACCCCAACGGGCTCATCGGCCGCTACGAGGACGTGGGCTTCCACGCCATCGGCTCCGGCGCACCCATGGCCCAGCAGGCCGGTGCGCTGCTGTCCCACTTCCGGATGATCAAACGGTCTGTCGAGTACGGCGTGGTGAGCATCGTACGGGTGCTGGAGGCGTTGGACCGGACGTCGCCGTCGGTCGGCGGGCCGTTCAGCGTCGCGGCCATCCGCGAGGAGGGCGCCCACCACCTCGACGAGAAGGAGATCGCCAAGGCGCTGAAGGACGCCAAGCGCCTGCGCGAACTCGAACAGGAAGCGCTCGACCGGCTGTTCGACTGACGCCGGATGGCGTTGGCGTTGGCGTCGGGCAGGCACGTACCGCGTGGGGGACTCGCGCGGGTGAATCCGAGCATTCCCCGCACCGTCAAGGCCGTGGACACGTCGGAGTTGATCCGGCTCGACGCGGAGGCGATCGAGCGCGGGCTGAACCGCAACCACGGTGCGGGGTGGCTGGTGGAGTTCGCCGATCCCGAAGCAGTGCACTATCTGCGGCCGGTTCTGGTGCACCGGTTGGCGCACCGACCTGCCGTCTCGCCGCACTGGCGGTGCACACTGTTGCTGATGGTACGCGACGGCCAGCAGGTCTTTTCCCTGCTGGATGTCCTGCCGGACCCCCGGGGCCACCGATGCGGGGGTGAGTTCCTGCGGCTGCACGGCGACGTCGGCACCGTCGATGGCACGTAGTCCGAAGTCCGATGTGGTCAGGACGATCCTGCCGTAGCGCTGGGTCCGCATCAGCGGCCACACCGCCGAGCAAAGCCACCATGCCGCGTCGGCGTTGATGGCCATGGTCGCGTTGTACTCGTCGGCAGTCGCTTCGCTGATGCCGTGGTAGCGGACGATGCCCGCGTTGTGGACCAGCGCGTCGATGCGCCCGTGCTCGGTGAGCACCTCAGCGATCAGTTCCTCGCAACCATGGCGCGTCGCCAGATTCTGCACATGCACGCTGGCCCGTCCCCCGGCGTCGGCTATCGCGCCAGCCACGGCCTGGGCGGGGCCCGCATCACTACCGCTGCCGTCGCGGTCAACTCCCCCATCGTGTACGGCGACGTGCGCGCCCCTGGCCGCCAGCAGCCGAGCGTAAGCCTCGCCCAGGCCGCGCCCGGCACCAGTCACGACGACCACTTGTCCGGCGAGGTCAATCACGCACCCAGCCTGCCAGACCACCAGACGTGATGCCCCGAAGACCGACCATCTACGCGGCGTCCCCGGACTCTGCCCGGCTCGAACGACCCGCGGGATCGCGGGCGCGTTCATCCGCCGCCAGTTGCACGACCAGTACGTCGTGGTCTGCCTGGCGGCGGACGAGGCGCGGGGCGTGGCTGACGCAGGTCAGTTCGCTCGCTCCATGAGGCGTACGGCTGCGCGGTTGTTGGAGAGGGTCAGACGCCGGCCTCCTCCGCGACCCTCCTGGTCGGCGCGGCCAGAGTCGCTTTCGGTGCCCGGCGTCCCGGCATCCACCAGTTGGCCTTGCCGCACACTTCCATCACCGCAGGGACGAGGACCAGCCGAACGATGGTGGCGTCGATGAGCACGGCAACGGCCATGCCGAGTCCGCCCTGCTTGACCGCGACGTCGGGGCCGAGCAGGGAGGTGGTGAAGACGGCGATCATGATGGCGGCCGCAGCCGTGATGACCTTGGCAGTCCGCGCCAACCCCTGAGCAACGGCCGTGCGGGTGTCTCCGGTGCGCTCGTACTCCTCACGGATCCGTGAGGTCAGGAAGACCTGGTAGTCCATGGACAGGCCGAACAGCACCGGAAACATCATCATCGGTACCCAGGTCGTGACCGGCATGGCGGTGGGGAATCCAAGGGCCGGGCCGAACCATCCCCACTGGACGACCGCGACTATCACCCCGTAGGCGGCGCCGATCGACAGCAGGTTCATCACAGCGGCCTGTAGCGCGATGACGACGGACCGGACCATCGCGATCAGCAGCAGCATGGAGATCGCGATGACGACCGCGATCATCAGAGGCAGGCGCGAGCCGGACTCCTCGGCGAGATCGATGGTGCCGGCGTTCGGTCCGCCGAGGTGGACCTGTTGGCCGCCGGGTGCGTTGGGCAGCACGTTGTTGCGCAGCTCGTGCACCAGGTCCGCCGTCTTCTCGTCCTGGTACCCGGTCGTGGGGAAGGCGGTGAAGCTGACGGCCTGCCCGTCCGTACTGACCCGGGGTGGCGTGACGTAGGCGACGCCCTCAGTGTTGCTGATCGCTTCGACGACGGGACGCAGTTCGGCGTCCCTGGAGTCGGTCTCGGTGACGAAGATCAGGGGTGCTCCGTAGCCGGGACCGAAACCATCGGCGAGGATCTCGTACGAGATGTAGCTGCTCCTGTCACGGGGTTGGACGCTGGCGTCGGGCTGGCTCAGCCGCATCGACAGCGTGGGCGTGGCCAGCACCAGCAAGATCACGCTGGCCAGGATCGCGGCGACCACCGGTTTGCGCTGCACCACCCCGGACCAACGCTCGGCGAGCGTAGGGCGCCGCTGGGACGGGGCAGTCGCGGACTGGCTCCGGCGGGACGTGCGACGGGGCAGGCGCAGTGAGTTGATCTTGTGACCGATGAAGCCCAGGAACGCGGGCAACAGCGTCACTGCGGCGACCATCGTCACCAGCACGATCACCGACGTGGCGACGGCCACCCCGGTCATCAGCCGCTGCTCCATGACGACCAGGCCCAGCAAGGCGATCACGACGGTCGTACCGGCGAACAGCACCGCGCGACCGGCGGTGGTGATGGCGTTGACCGTGGCACTCTCGGGGTCATCGCCATCCTGCAGGCCGTCCTTGTAGCGGGTCACGATGAACAACGCGTAGTCGATACCGACGCCGAGCCCGATCATCGCGGCGAAGATCGAAGAGAAATCCGGCGCGGGAACAACGTGCCCGACCAGTTTCATCAGCGCGAGGCCGCCGACAATCGCCAGGAGGGCGGTCACGATCGGCAGGCCCATCGCCACCAGCGATCCGAACGCGATGAACAAGATCACTGCTGCTGCCAGGAGGCCCACGCTCTCGGCCGCACCTTGCAGGGGCGTCTCGGCCTTCTCCGCCATGTACCCGCCCAGCCCCAGCTCGACTTTGTCATCGGAGGCGGCCTTGACGGCGTCCACCAGAGGCTTGACCTCTGTTCTGGTCACATCCGTGTCGTTCAGCGGGATGGTCGTACGGGCGATCCGACGATCGCCCGTCACCAGGTTCTCGTCCTGATAGGGCGAGATCACCGGCCCGGTGACAGGCGAGCTGGCGAGTTCGGCGATGACCTTCTCGATCTTCTGCCGGGCAGCGGGCTCGTCGATTCCCCCTTCTGCCCTGATCGCGAGGGTCAGCGTGTCCCCTCGCTGCTCGGGGAAATGTTTCTCGATCAGCTGCTGCGCCCTGGCGGATGGCGAGTCTCCGCCGGAGAAGTCGTTGTCGGCGGCGGCTCCGAAGCTGAAGCCGATGAACCCCACGGCGATCACGCCGACGATCCAGACCAACAGGACCAGGCGGCGGCGCCGGTAACAGAATCGGGCCAGGCCCGCCAGCGCCCCGTCCGTGCGGGGAGCCTGGGTTCTCATCATCTTCTCCTCGATGGTTGGCTGCCGCCGATCATGTCGCCGGACGCGCCGCTGGTCGTCCCGCAGATGGATGCACTTCGCGGTGCAGCCCATGGCGTAGCCGACTGCCGCAGACGCGGCAGCCGCCGCGCGAATACCGCGCACGCGGTACACGGCCACACATCCGCCGGGCAGGAGTCACCCCGGGCCGGTCGTGGTCACCATCGCTCGACGCCGCCGGGGCCGAGAGAGAAGTTGCTGCTTTCCGCCGTACCGTGACCACATGCCGAAGCAGTGGAGGTCGGCACCACCCACACCGGGGCGATCGTGTGCGCCACAACGATCGCGGCTCGGCTGTGCAGCGCCTGCCACCACCTGGTTGACGGGTGTCTGCCGAAGGCACGATTGGCAAGCTGGGTCCGTGACCGTGCGTGTGATCATGACGGAATGATCGTCGTGGAGTTCGACGCACCCGTTGATGATGCGCCACTGCAGGTCACCGGGTTCGAGTTGGGACACGTCAGCCTAGGCTGGAACGGTGGAGCCTACAGTTCCCGCCAGCTCGGGTCCCGCGGGTTGCTGATGGTGTACCTCGCCGCCGCGGACATGCTCAACGGCGTGACGACCCTGCTGGCGCATCCCGACGCCAGTTACCTGTTCACCGGCACCTCCAGCGCGTGGAGTTTCGCCCTACGCCGTACCCGCCGTCATGGATTGCAGCTGCGCACACCCGCCGGCAGGCTGCTCTGCAGCACCTCCGAGGCTGACTACGCGATAGCGGTCTGGCGCGGCACCGAGCGGTTGCTGACAGCCGGCACACCGATCGACGGCGGCCCCATGACCGACCTGCAGGCCGCCATCGCCGCCTTCCCGGATGCGTACCGGCGCGCGTCAATCGCGGGTGGGCTGTACGACGACTGACACCGCTAACTCAGGGAGCCCAGACCGAATCCCGACAGGGGTACAAGCGGCATAAACCCGGCGCCATCAGCCCTATGTCGCACCTGCGCCTGGGCGGTCGCGGTCGACCGGCCATCCTTCCGGAAACCTTCCGGAAGTAATTGACGTGTTTGAAATGCCGTTGCAATACTCCGATCGCGATGGCATCAACTCCTGTCGAATCAAGGCCATGAGTCGTCAGGTGCCATCCGTCCCAAGGAGGACCTGCACATGTACGCCAGTATCGGTGGCTCCCGCCGCCCGTCCGCCCCCCGAAAATCGCGTCTCACCGCCCGGTTGGCCGTGCTCGCCTCCACCGCGGCGCTGACGGCCACCGGTCTCGCGGTCGCCGCCACTCCATCCAGC
This sequence comes from Micromonospora sp. DT48, assembly GCF_049844495.1. NCBI lineage: Bacteria > Bacillati > Actinomycetota > Actinomycetes > Micromonosporales > Micromonosporaceae > Micromonospora > Micromonospora sp. DT48. The sequence goes on along the minus strand of NZ_JBNCLE010000005.1, from coordinate 591,339 downwards.
GCCGCCGTCTGCAACGGGTACGTCGGCATCACCTTCGATGACGGGCCGACCGGCAGTACCAACGCACTGCTGTCCGTGCTTCGCGCGAACGGCGTACGGGCGACCATGTTCAACGTCGGGCAGAACGTGCAGAGCAACCCGTCCGCCGCGCGGGCCCAGGTCGACGCGGGCATGTGGGTGGCCAACCACAGTTGGAACCACTCGTACATGACCTCGATGAACCAGAGCCAGATGCAGTCGGACCTCAACCAGACCAACAACGCGATCCAGTCAGCCACCGGCGTCCGGCCGCAGCTGTTCCGCCCGCCCTACGGGCAGACCAACTCGACCCTCCAGTCCGTCGCCGCGTCGCTTGGCCTGCGCCAGGTGATCTGGGACGTCGACTCCCAGGACTGGAACGGCGCCAGCGTGAGCCAGATCGTCTCCAACGCCAGCCGTCTCCAGGACGGCCAGGTGATCCTGATGCACGACGGCATTCAGAACACCCGCGACGCGATTCCGCAGATCATGGCAAACCTGAGCAGCCGCAACCTCTGCCCGGGCATGATTTCACCGAGCACCGGGCGAGCGGTGGCCCCGGACGGCACTCCGCCGCCTACCACTCCTCCGCCCACCACCCCGCCGCCGCCGACCACCCCGCCGCCGACCACGCCTCCGCCCGGCTCCGCCAGCCAGATCGTCGCTAGCCAGTCGGGTCGATGCATCGACGTACCCAACGCCTCACAGAACAACGGCACCCGGGTTCAGCTCTACGACTGCCACGGACAGTCCAACCAGGCCTGGACCTACACGGCAGACAAACAACTACGGGTCTACGGCAACATGTGCCTCGACGCAGCAGGCTCCGGAAACGGCGCCGCCGTCCAGATCTACGCCTGCCACGGCCAACCAAACCAGCAATGGAACGTCAACTCCAACGGCACCATCAGCGGCGTCCAGTCCGGACGCTGCCTGGACGCCTGGAGCACCGCCAACGGAGCACAGATCCAGCTCTACGACTGCCACGGCGGCACCAACCAGCGATTCAGCCTCGTCGCACGATGACCATCGCTGATCCACTGTTCTCCGGCAGCCAGCCCGACAGCCTGACCGGCTAGGCCAACACCGGAGAACCGGACCGAAACCGGGCGGGCTCGACCTCACGTCGAGCCCGCCCGGTCGGCGCCGAAGGTCGTACGACCTTCGACAAGCAGCCAAAGGGTGCCGGCCGCCAGTGCGACCGGCTCTGCTCCGGTTGCCGGCCTCTGGCGGAAGTACCGCTGACGTCGGACGGGGGGCGAGAGCAGACGTCCTGGGTCTCGTCCGGACTCGGGTCCGTCGTCAAGAAGACAAGAGCAGTGACCTCTTCGGTGTGAACTCACGGCAGGCCGGTCGGATCAGGCGTCGTAGGAGGTCATCCGGCCTGGTGGCGCTCGTCCCGGTCGGGTGCGGATGGCACGGTTACTGTACTTCGCTGCTGTACTTCCGGCGGCTGCCTGGTCCAGCCGATGAAGCGGCGGTGCAGGGTGCCGGCGGGTGCCCAGGGCATGTCCTCGGCGGCCTGGATGAGGTAGGCCCCGAGGTAGAGGGCCAGCGACACCGGCGCGTCCGCGTACTCCGCGCGCAGTTCCCGCCGCCGGGTCGGACACGGCCACGGCAGGTCGCAGCCGCCGCAGCTCCAGATCGGCATGACCGGGCCGTGGGTGGTCATCGCGCACCGCCCAGAAATCGGACGACGCTCGCGTGAGCCACCCGGCAACAGACACACAAGACGGCGATCCCTCGAACATGCGCCGCGAGGATCACCCACTCCAATCCGCCGCTCATTGCTCACCCGCCTGCGGCCAGTGCCCGCGATTGATCGGTATTCGGTGCCGGGCACGGCACGGCAGGTCGGCTCCACACTGACAGATGCGCCGCCAGTGCTGCCAGGACCACACTGGCCGATGTCGGCGGGCGAGGGTCAGCGCGACGGCTAGGACGTACTCGTCGTAGGAGACCCGATTGACCGGCCCGTTGCGTGCCCGGCCCATGAGCGTTCCTCTCGGCCATGTCGAAGGGAGCACTGCCACCTCCTTGTGCCGCAGCTACTTGAAGACGTGGATGCCCGAGCGCGGGGGAATGCGCCGGACATCCACGTCGGCGAGGACGGCCCAACAGCGCCAACCGAGGGAATCGACCTCCCCGCCAACCTCCCATGGGTAGCGTTGGGTAGTCAAGGGCTGACGTAGGTGGTCTACTCGTGTTGCCAACCGAGGAGAACCACGTGCCACCGCGTTACCGCTACGAGCAGATCGCCGACGACCTCGCTGAACGCATCGCATCCGGCGAGTTCCCACCGGGCTCCAAGCTGCCCAGCCGACGAGAGCTGATCGAGCACTACGAGGTCACCGAGCCGGTGATCGACCGCGCCATGCAGGTACTACGGATCAAGGGAATGACCGAGACACTGCCAGGCGTGGGCGTCTTCGTCGCCGAGTAGGCACTTTCACAGCCAGCCGACTCGACCCGGCCCCCTCGCTTGTAAGTTCTGGGCGCTCCATCCGGGCGCGTCCGCGCACGTCTCTGACGTCGGGCGTTGATCCGCAGCCCTCCGCCGCTGGCCCTCCACTTCTGGCCCTGTTGCTGTCACCGTTGCTGTCGACAGCAACAAGGCCATCGCCGCTTGGCGGTGGTCGCCAATCGACACAGGTCCACGGAGGTCCGGCCACGGACGTTCCGGTCATCACCAGTTGGTCGCTCATCCCGGTGGTCCCTGTCCCCTAACCTGTCAAGCATGACGGCGACAAGCGTGGCGGCGTGGCTGGGACTTGCGGTTAGCATCCTCAGTCTCTGGCTTGGCGTGGTTCGTACTTGGTTAAAGGATCGAGCGGCCACTCCCCGGGTCCAGCTCGATCTAATTCTCGCTCAGTTGAAGTCAGGTCCCACTAACGAAGTTCGGCTCCTAGTCACGAACCAGGGGCCAGCCATCATGAAGCAGGTTGACGTTCAGGTGTTCGACGAAGACGGAAACTCTCTGGAGCTGACCGAGCCCGACATCTCTGCCTTGTGGCCAAAGATGCCGGTGGGGGAGTTGCACCCCAACCAGTCTCTGTATCTGACGTTCAATCGTTCGCTCTCGACACGGGACGCTCGGCAGGCGCTCGTGAGATGGCATGATCGACGCCGCAGCCAGCAGTCATCCATGATCCCACTCTCCTACAACCGGATCTGACGCTGGTCAAACACTGTCAGCTTGGGAATCGGATTGATCTGCACCTTGAGTAGCCGTGCCGGCTGGTAGATGAGCACCTAGCGTTCAGGTGGCGTGCGTCGGAGTTGCCGTTGAGTACCGGTGTTGACTGCTGGATCGGGCACGCATCGGGCATGCCGACCGACTCGGTGAAGGCCAGTCGCCGGCGATGGACTTGTCGACGTTGCTTAGGCCGGCAAGGACTTGATGGCCCGGGCTAGCTCGTTGAGATTTTCGATTACGACGTCTGCGGTCGTCAGCGATTCAGGGGCGTGGGTACCGGCAAGAGCTACGACAGTGGCCCCTGCGGCTTTGCCTGCGGCGACTCCGGCAGGGGAATCCTCGACGACAACGCACGACATTGCGTCAACGCCCAATTGACTCGCCGCTAGCAGGTATCCCTCCGGGTGTGGCTTCCCTTGGCTTACGTCATCGGCGGCCACGAAGACGGTCGGGATTTTTAGTCCAGCACCACGCATCCGTGCGGTCATGAGCGCTCGGGACCCGGAGGTGACGACCGCCCATCGGTCCTCGGTAACACTGTTCAGGACAGAAGCGGCCCCGTGGATGGGCTCCACTAGGTCGGCGTGGAGAAGCTCAAGGTCAGCTATTTCCCTCACGACCGACGCTACAAGATCGGGCGAAAAGAATTCTGGAACGACATCTTCGTCACGCCGGCCGTGGCAGACCTTCAAGATGGGCTCGGCATCGACCCCGTAGCGGGATGCAACTTCCCGCCAGATGGTGGTGACCGCCTGAGTCGAGTCCACCAACGTCCCGTCGATATCAAACAGGACAGGCCGATCCATACCGATTCCCCCTGCTTTCAGCTTTTGCGGTACCTCCCGAGTCACGACCCTACCGGCTGTTTAGCCAGGAGTGGCCGGCTCTGCCACCGGCGCACCGCCTTGCCCGACGGCGACTGAGAGCGGCGCGATGAGGTCGTGGTGGGGATGCGGCGCGCGTATCACGGGCAGGCCCCCGCCTGCCGGCAACGCCGGCCCGAGGGGTCGCAGAGGCTCCGAGGTCAAGGGCGGCCCGCAGGGCCGTCGCGCAGCGATGCGAAGCACCCTTGAGGTCGGAGGGGCGACCCCGCATCCTCCGCGCCGCATCCCCACCACGGCCGGCGGTGACTCGCCCCACGGCGCGGCGGTGCGACGGCCGCCGCGCCCCGGCCGGCTGCCGGCCCACGGACAGCAATCACACTCGTCGCTATCGTCTGCGGCGGCCCCGGGCTTCCCGCTGTCCGCGCCAGCCGCCGGGCGTAGGCGTGTCGGCCGCGTGCGACAGCTAAGCGGCCGGCGCGCGCCCAGGCGGCGGCGCGTGCGGCCCGTTGCGGGCCGCCTTGATAGACGTACAGAAAGTCCTCCCACCCCGGCCGGTAGCCGGTCCGACCCCGCTCGGCACCGGGGTTCACGACGGGTTGACGGGTCGGTACCCGGTGCTACTCTGGCGGTCGTCGAGCACGCCAGTGTGGCCTTCCTGCCGGATCGCTGGGCTCGACCACCGAGTTACTGAGCGGCCGTCCTGCCGCTGATGCGGCCAGTCCCGCCGGTTCTCGATCACGCTGGCCGCGATGTCGGCCCCGGAATCCGCTGAGTGGCCCAGCACGGTCTTCCCGCCGTCACGATGGCCCGGATTCGCATTCCCTCGACGGGTGGGGTTCGCCTGCGGCAACCAGCCGGATGCCGACCTCCAGGCACCCCACCCGTCCCGGCCTCACCCAGCACGGCAACCGGAAGGACCTCACTTCAACGGCGGTCACACCGCCCTCCGGCGTCAGCCGCCCTCCACGGCGGTGCCAGGAGACACCACGAACACCACCGACGGACAGCGTTCCGGCGATCGGTGGCGTTTCGTCGCCTGTCCCTGCCACTCGCCCTGAGGAGAGACCGTGTCCACCCTGCACCGTCCCGGCGTCGCCGCCGGTCGTACCGCCCAGGCCCTGCACCGGGCCGCCACCCCCGACTATTTCGGCTGGTTGGAGCACACCCGGACCGCCGGGGGTTGCGCCCGTCCGGTCCGGCTGACCGGCACCATGACCGCCGTCGACCGGGACACCGGGCGGGTCCTGGGCGAGCAGCACACCGACGCGCTGCCCGATCGGGTGCTCTACAAGGCGTGCGGCAACCGGCGGGCCGCCCAGTGCCCAGACTGCTCCTGGGTCTACGCCGGTGACGCCTTCCAAGTCGTCCGCTGTGGCCTGACCGGCGGCAAGACCGTGCCTGCCTCGGTGGCTCGGCACCCGGTCGTCTTCGCCACCTTCACCGCGCCGTCGTTCGGCGCGGTCCACCACCGGCACGTACCCCGGCACACCTGTGCCGACCGGCGGCGCTGCGACTGCCGACCGGCCCCCTGCCACGCCCGCCGTGACGCTGCCACCTGCCCGCACGGGCGGCCCGGGGCCTGCTTCGTCCGTCACGACTCCGCCGATCCGCAGCTCGGTCGGCCGCTCTGCCTGGACTGCTACGACCACGATCACCAGGTCGTCTGGAACGTCTTCGCCGGTGAGCTGTGGCGACGCACCAAGCAGGCCGTCGAGCGACACCTTGCCGCCCTCTGCCGCCGACGGGGCATCCCGAGGGTCGAGGTCGTCACCGACTCGGGCCGGGTTCGGCGGGTGCCGCCGGTGCGGGTGTCGCACGGGAAGGTCGCCGAGATGCAGCGCCGGGGCGCGGTGCACTTCCATGTCCTGCTGCGTCTCGACGGGGTCGACCCCGGTGACCGGCACGCCCTGGTCCCGCCGCCGGTCGGGATCACCGTGGACGACCTCGACGCCGCCGTGCACGCCGCCGCCCGGCAGATCGTCTTCGCCACTCCGCCGCATCCCGACCGGCCGCAGGGTTGGGCGATCGCCTGGGGTGAGCAGGTCGACGTGCGCCGCATCGGCACCGGCGACGGGGACGTGACCGACGCCAGGGTGGCCGCCTACCTTGCCAAGTACGCCACCAAGGCCACCGAGGTCACCGGCCACTGCTCCACCCGACTCACCCCGGGCACCGTCGACGCCTACGCCGATCCGGAGGGTGACCACCTGGCCCGGCTCATCGACGCCTGCTGGCGACTCGGCCGCCCCACCCGGCACCACACCAGCGACACCGACGCCCATGCCGAGGACCGTCAAGGCGACCTTGACACCACACCCGATGCCTACGGCGGGCTGCGACGGTGGGCGCACATGCTCGGCTACGGCGGGCACTTCCTCACCAAGGCCCGCCGGTACTCGGTCACCTTCGGGCTGCTCCGCGACACCCGCGCCACCTACCGCCGCGCCGATGACGGCTCCGTCACCGTCGGCACCCTGGCCTTCATCGGCTCCGGATGGCTCACCGACGGCGACGCGCTGCTCGCCAACACCGCCGCCGCCCAGCACCGCGAACGCCGCCGCGTCGGCCGGGAGGAACTCGCCCACGAGACGTGGTCGGGGGTGGCGGCGTGACCCGACCCCTCACCCCACGCTGGTACTCCCCCGCCGAGGTCGCCGTCCTGCTCGGCTTCGGCATCTCCAAGGTCAAGATGAAGATCGCCACCGGTGAGCTGCGCTCCATCAAGGACGGCAAGTACCGCCGCATCCTGCCCGAGTGGGTCGACGACTACATCCGCGACCAGATCGACCGGCAGGAGGCCGCCTGATGCCCGCCCGTGCCCGCGCCAACGGCGAAGGCTCGATCTTCCCGTACCGCAACGGCTTCGCCGCGTACGTCTGGGTCACCAAGCCGGACGGGAAACGCACCCGCAAGTACGTCTACGGCAAGACCCGCGACGCCGTCCACGACAAGTGGATCAAACTGCACCAGCAGGCCAAGGCCGGACCGGTGGCGACCAGTGTCCCGACCGTGGGCAGCTTCCTCGCCTACTGGCTGACCGAGATCATCGAGCCGAACCGGGCGCCGCTCACCTACGCCACCTACGAGACGTTCGTCCGCCGGTACCTCTCCCCCGGCCTCGGCACCAAGCGGCTCGACCGGCTCCAGGCGCGCGACGTGCAGACCTGGCTCAACCAGGTGGCCCGCACCTGCCAGTGCTGCGCCCAGGGCAAGGACGCCGCCCGCCGTCAGGAGAAGCGGCGCTGCTGCGCGGTCGGCCGGTGCTGCCAGGCGGTCCCGTCGACGCGCACGGTCAGCGACATCCGGGCCGCACTGCGCGCCGCCCTCACCCACGCCCAGGCCGAGGACCTCATCACCAGGAATCCGGCCGTGCCGGTCACCCTGGCCACCGTCCGCCGTCGACGGGGCAAGTCCTGGTCCAGCGACGAGGCACGCCGCTTCCTCGAATCCGCCCGCGCCGACACCGATCCGCTCTACGCCGCGTACGCCCTGGTCCTCGTCACCGGTCTGCGCAAAGGCGAAGCCCTCGGCCTCACCTGGGCCGACGTCGACCTCGACGCCGGGGAACTGACCATCGGCCGCCAACTGCAACGCGTACGCGGAAAGCTCCTGCACCGCGACACCAAGACCCAGGCATCCGACGCCACCCTGCCCCTGCCCGACATCTGCCTGGCCGCACTCCGACTGCGCAGACACCAACGCGACGAGGCGCGCGCGACGGCCGGTAAGGCGTGGCACGACAACGACCTGGTCTTCACCACCCGCTACGGCACGCCCATCGAGCCGCGCAACTTCCAGCGCTCCTGGCAGACCCGCTGCGACAAGGCCGAAACGAAGCCGATCACCGTCCACGACGCGCGGCGCACCTGCGCCACCCTCCTGGCCGACCTCGACGTCCACACAGGGGTCGCCATGCAGATCCTCCGGCACGCCCGCTGCTCCGTAACGATGGAGATCTACACGCAGGCTTCGTCGCAGGCGACGAGAGACGCCCTCAAACGCCTCGGCGAATCCCTGACGCAATGACGAACTGCTGTACAAAGCTGCTGTACGGGCAGCAGAAAGGCCACCTCCCGGAGCCGGGAAGTGGCCTGAGCTGCGTGGGCGATACTGGGATCGAACCAGTGACCTCTTCGGTGTGAACGAAGCGCTCTCCCGCTGAGCTAATCGCCCTCAGCGCGCATGACTCTACCCGATCAGGCGCGCGGACTGCGAACCCGGGGTCAGTGCGTCGCGAGGTAGTGCAACACCTGGGCGATCACGTCGATGCCGAGGCTGTACTTGATCGACATCAGGGCGACGGTGCCGACGAAGACCAGGCCGACCGAGCCGATCACGATGCGTACGAAGAGTGACTGTCGCTTCACCCAGGCTGTCCAGCCGTGGACGTGGCGGCGGGTGAAGGCGAGCAGGCGCTTGGCCCAGTGGAACTCCACAGCCCAGATGCCGAGGCCGGCGATCACCAGCAGCCAGCCGGGGCCGGGCAGTGGGATGAGCACGATGCCGATGGCGACCACGAGGGCGCCGAGCACTCCGAAGATAATCTTGAGTGCGATTCGGCCGGTGGGATTGCTCCGGACCAGTGCGAGGGTGGTGGATATGCGCTGCCGCCACGGAGGTGGCGAGCGCCGCTCGACCACGGCGACACCACCCCTCTTTTGCTTCACACCCCCGGCCATCTCCCCACGATGCCCCTTCCCGATTGATCTATCCCGGCTTCCGGCCTGAGAGACCCGGCCGTTTCGTACCCGGACCGCCGCTCCGCCACGCCGACCTGTCCGACCGTGATCGATCACTGACCGACCGTGCCGGCTCCTCCGCTTCTTCGACACCCGCACCCCCGCTGTTCGGCTGTGTGGACCGCGACGTTCGACGGGCGTCCGGTGGTCGCGACATCCACTGAGGATGTCGTCCGCGACCATTTCACGCCCCAGTGTCGCGCGGGCCCGTCACTGCAACCGCCGACTGGACGTTACCGGAGTAAGTCGACGACTCAACAAACCCGATGCCGGGCAGGATGATCCCACTGGGCAGAATCGGAAATCCTACATGAATTTTCACATTCACGAGGCCCTTCCGGACCCCTTCCCACCACTGGGTGAAGTCAGCGCATGGCGGAGCGTAGCCAGGAGTAGCGGCTGAGTATGGGAAAAGCGGGACACGCGCGTTCCGCAGCGGTGCCGGGGGGAGAACGTTCATGAGTGTCATCCGACCGACGACCGTAGAGGTCGAGACGTCGCTAAGGCTCGTCGCACCTGACGCTACCGCCTTGCCGGTGCGCGCCAGTCTGCGCTACGACCCTGCTGACCCGTATGCGGTCCACGTCCTGTTCCATGCCGAATCGGCTGGTGGCGAGGCGGTGAGCTGGTCCTTCGCCCGCGAACTGCTGGTCACGGGACTGGACGAGCCGGCGGGCATCGGGGACGTACGGGTCTGGCCCTGGGCCACCCCGCGCGGCGATTTCGTCGCGCTGGCGCTGTCGTCGCCGGACGGCAACGCCCTGTTCGAGGTGCCGCGCAGCGTGCTGGTGCGCTTCCTGCGGCGGACCTACGTCGTCGTCCCGCGCGGCCGTGAGGCCGAGCACCTGGACGTCGACACCGCAGTGAACCGGCTGCTCGCCGGTCGCTGACAGACGCAAGTCGGGCCGCGCGAATCTGCCGAGTTCGCGCGGCCCTCGTCTATCCCCACCCGACGCCCCCGGGCGCAGGACGCCAGCAGCGGAGCTGGAGGCGTCAGCCGTGGGTGGTGATGCCGCCGTCGACGGGGATGACCGCGCCGGTCAGGTAGGCACCGGCCCGTGACGCGAGGTAGATCGCGGTACCGGCCATGTCCTCGGGTCGGCCGATGCGGCCCAGCGGCACGTGGGACTCGATGGCGGCCCGGGATTCGGGGTCTTCGAGCGCGAAGGCCATCATCTTGCTCTCGAAGGGCCCGGGGGCGATCGCGTTGACGGTGATCTGCTCACCGGCCAGTTGGTGGGCCAGGCTGCGGGTCAGCATGTGCACCGCCGCCTTGGTCGCCGAGTACGCGTACACCTCCATGAGCGGCACCCGGATGCCGTCGATCGAGCCGATGTTGATCACGCGTGCCGGGTCGTCGGGGGTGGCCGCCGCGCGCAGGGTCGGCAGCAGTGCGGTGGTCAGCCGGAAGACGGCCTTGACGTTCACCGCCCACAGCTTGTCGAACGCGCTCTCCGGGTAGCTCTCCAACGGCGCGCCCCAGGTGGCCCCGGCGTTGTTGACCAGGACGTCGAGTTTGTCGACCCGGTCCTGGACGGCGGCGGCCAGCTGCTGCGCCCCCTCGTCCCGGCCCAGGTCGGCGGGGATCGCCTCGCAGCGTCCGTGCGCGGCCAACTCCTTGGCCACGGCCTCGCAGACCTCGGCCTTGCGGGACGAGATGATGACGTGCGCCCCGGCGGCGACGAACCCCCGGGCGATCATCAGGCCGATGCCCCGCGAGCCACCGGTGACCAGGACGGTCTTGCCGTCGACGGAGAACAGATCCTTCATGCCATCCCCTTGCGGTGTCCGGCTGGGGGCAGCCGGTGTCGGGGGCCGCCGCCACGGACCGCTCGGGGCGCCACGACGACCAGATCACTACCGATCAGTAACCTAATCGTCCCGCCGCATCCGGAACAACCCCGCCGGAACAACCCGCCCGAGAACCCGCCCGGGAACCCTGCCGGAGCAAACCGACATCCGTCCTGGAGCGATGCCCGCCAGCCCACGATCGGGGGGTGGCGAGAGATGCACTCCGGCCGGGCTCGGGCTAACGTCGCAGGTAATGGTCCCTTCCGGTCACCGCACCACGGCACCAACCAATGCTGCCGTCAGCCCGATCGATATCGATACAACCACCCTCGGTGATCTGGCACTCGACCCAGGGTGGCGGCGACCGGTCCTGGTGGACCGTGAGTTGATCGTCCTGACCACCAGTGGTCACGGGCTCGCCGAGGTTGACTTTCGTGCCCTGCCGTGTCGTCCCGGCACGCTGCTGCGCATTCGTCCCGGTCAGGTGCTGCGTTGTGCGCTGCCCCAGTTGGACGCGACCGTGGTCCGCTGGCACCCGGATGCCCTGCACGGGCTCGACCTCGACGCCGACCACATGCCCGGTTGGGTGCAGTTGGCCGGCGAGGACGAGGACGCGATCATCAACGAGGTCAGCCAGCTGACCGTGGACGCCAGCCGACACCGGGACACCCAGGCCGCCCGCAGCCTGTTGCGCCATCAACTGAGCGTGCTGCTGCTGCGGTTGAGCATGCTGCCGTCCGGCACCACGCGGTCGGCTCGCCCGGAGGAGGAGACCTTCCGGCGGCTGTGCCGCGAGGTGGAGCGCGGCTACCAGGCCACCCGCCGGGTCGAGGACTACGCCGATCGGCTGGGCTGTTCGGTGCGTACCCTCACCCGGGCCTGCCTGGCGGTCACCGGGCACAGCGCCAAGCAGGTGGTGGACGAGCGGGTCGCGCTCCAGGCCAGCCGGTTGCTGGCGGCCACCGACGAGCCGATCGCCCGGATCGGCCGGCAGCTCGGCTTCACCGAGCCGACCAACTTCGGCCGGTTCTTCACCCGCGAGGTCGGCATGAGCCCGGGCGCGTTCCGGGCCGCCCGCGAGCGGCCAGCGCCGGCACCGATGGTGCGCCCGCGTCTGCCGGTGGACGCGCGCTTCGACGTCCGTCGGGCGTGACAGCGCCACGGCGAGCAGTCCGCCAGGGCGGTTAGGCCCAACGCGTGCGGCCGGGCCGCCGGGCATTGGGCATGATGGCGGGGTGCAGATCTCCGCGCGTGGCGACTACGCGGTACGGGCGGCACTGAGCCTCGCCGCCGCGTACCCGTCGCTGCTGTCCACTCAGACCATCTCCGCGGAGCAGGACATGCCCCGCAAGTTCCTCGAGGCCGTCCTCGCCGACCTGCGCCGGGCCGGCATCATCCGGGCTCAGCGGGGCGCGGAGGGCGGTTACGCCCTGGCCCGACCGCCCCGGGAGGTGACCGTCGGCGCGGTGCTGCGTGCGGCAGAGGGCCCGCTGGCCGGCGTCCGTGGCATGCGACCGGAGGAGACACAGTACGAAGGGGCCGCCGCGAACCTGCCGCAGTTCTGGGTCGCGGTCCGTGCCGCCCTGCGCCGGGTGGTCGACGAGGTGAGCCTGGCCGACCTGGTGGACGGCCGGCTCCCCGCCCATGTGCGGCGCCTGACCACGCTGCCGGACGCCTGGGAGCCCCGCTGAGCCGGTGCCCATTCCGGCCGGTCAGAGCACCTGGACCACCTCGTCGGTCGACAGGCGCGGCAACCGCTGCGGCGGTTCCTCGGGGCCGGGTCGGCCGAGGTTCATCAACAGGAGCACCTCGTGCCGACCGTCGGGGAAGAACTCACGCCGCACACCGTCGGTGTCGAACCCGGCCATCGGGCCTGCGGCCAACCCGGCGGCGCGGACCCCGACCAGCAGGTAGCCGATCTGGAGGGTGGCGTTCAACCGCGCCTGCGCGGCACGGTCCACCGGATCCGCGAGCCACTCCCGGGCCTGCGGGCGGTGCGGGAACAGCTCCGGCAGCCGCTGGTGGAAATCCACGTCGGCGGCGAGCACCGCGGTCAGTGGCGCGGCGACGGTCTTGGCCCGGTTGCCCTCCGACAGGTACGGCACCAGGCGCGCCCGGGCCGCCGCCGAGCGCAGCAGCAGCATCCGCAGGGGTTGGCCGTTGAACGCGGTCGGGCCGTACCGCACCAGATCGTGGATCGCCGCGATCTGGGCGTCGGTGACCGGTTCGTCGGCGAAGGTGTTGGCTGTCCGGGCCGCCCGGAACAGCAGGTCCTGACCGGCCCGGTCCAGCGTGAACAGGTCGACTGCGGTGGTCACGCGGTCACCGTACCCAGCGTGGTGGTGAAGCCGCCACGGTGGTGGATCAGCGGCGCACCGTCCACTCCTTCACCGAGGGCGAGCGGCTCGGCGATCACCACACTGTGGTCGCCGGCCGGCACCCGGTGCGTCACCCGGCAGAGCAGCCGGGCCAGCACCCCGCTCAGCAGCGGCACGCCGAACGGGCCGGAGGTCCACCCCGGGTACGCGGCGAACCGGTCGATGCCGCTGGTGGCGAAGACCCGGGCGGCCTCGGTCTGGTTGGCCGCGAGCAGGTGCACCGCTACGTGCTCGGCGCGGGCCAGCACCGGCCAACTCGACGAGGAGACGTCGAGGCAGAACGACACCAGCGGCGGGTCGAGCGACACCGACGTGAACGACGTGGCGGTGAATCCGGCCCGCAGCGGCTCACCGAGGTCGCCGAGGCAGGCCGGGCGGGTGCCCCGGGCCACGGCGGTCACCACGGTGACGGTGCTGGCCTGCTGGCGCAGCAGCGTACGGAACAGGTCCGGGTCCACCGGCCGCAACTGCTCGGCGTGGGGCTGGGCCACGGTGGTCATGCCGTCACCAACTCACGTTCGGCGTACCGGCTGGCCGGCCGGGGCAGGCCGTAGTGCTCGCGCAGTGTCCGGCCGGTGTACTCGTGCCGGAACAGGCCACGGGCGCGCAGCAGTGGCACCACGTGGTCGACGAACGCCTCCAGCCCGCTGGGCAGCAGCGGTGGCATCACGTTGAAGCCGTCGGCCGCCCCCTCGGTGAACCACAGCTCGATCTCGTCGGCGATCTGTTCCGGGGTGCCCGCCACCACCCGGTGTCCTCGGCCGCCGCCGAGCCGACCGATCAGTTGACGCACGGTCAGTTTCTCCCTTCTGGCCAGGTCGACCACGAGCTGGTAGCGACTCTGGTGGGCCTGGACTGCGGACGCGTCGGGCAGGTCGGGCAGCGGCCCGTCCAGCGGCAGGCCGCTGAGGTCGACGCCGGTCATCGCGGAGAGCTGGGCGATGGCGTGCTCGGGCACGATCAACGCCTCCAGTTCGTCGGCCAGCGCCCGCGCCTCCGCCTCCGTGCCGCCGATGACCGGTGCGATCCCGGGCAGCACCTTGACCAGGTCGGCGTCCCGACCGGCGGCGGTCGTGGCCTGCTTGAGTCGGGCGTAGAACGCCTGCCCGTCGGCGAGGGTCTGCTGCGCGGTGAAGACGGCCTCGGCGTACCGGGCGGCGAAGGCGATCCCGTCGGCGGAGGAGCCGGCCTGGACCAGCAGGGGCCGGCCCTGCGGCGGTCGTGGGGTGTTCAACGGCCCGCGTACGGCGAACGTCTCCCCGGTGTGGGCGATCTCGTGCACCCGGTCGGTGTCGGCGAAGACGCCCGCCGCGGCGTCCAGCACGAGAGCGTCGTCCTCCCAGCTGTCCCAGAGCTTGATCGCCACGTCGACGAACTCGGCGGCCCGCCGGTACCGGTCGGCGTGTGCCGGGTGCTCGGCGAGGCTGAAGTTCCACGCCTCCCGGGGCTGGGCCGAGGTGACGATGTTCCAACCGGCCCGTCCCCCGCTGAGGTGGTCCAGCGAGGCGAACTTGCGGGCGACGTTGAACGGCTCGTTGTAGGTGGTGGACACGGTGGCGATCAGACCGATGTGGTCGGTCGCGGTCGCCAGCGCGGCGAGCAGGGTCAGCGGCTCGAAGACGGCTTGGATGTTGTGCCGCACGTTCGGCCCGACGGCGAGACCGTCGGCGAGGAAGACGGAGTCGAGGGTGCCACGCTCGGCGGTCCGGGCCAGCTCGACGAAGTGGCGTACGTCGGCCACCCGCTGCGGTTCGGTGCGGGGGTGCCGCCAGGCGGCCTCGTGGTGGCCGACTCCCATCAGGAAGGCGTTGAGGTGCAGGGTTCGGGGCATGAGAGGTCCTTTCCGACGTGAGGTCGGCTCAGGCCGTGACGTCGACTCGCCAGGTGGAGAAGCGACGTTCCCCGGCGACGAGGAGCTGGTTGACCAGTAGGCCGATGGCGGAGATCGTGATGATCCCGGAGTACATGTCGGTGATGGCGAAGTTGTACTGCGCGTAGTTGATGAGGTAGCCGAGGCCGGCTTTGGCGCCGACCATCTCGGCGGCGACGAGCACCAGGATCGAGTAGGCGCCGGCCAGCCGGACACCGGTGAAGATGGTCGGCACCGCCGCCGGCAGGATCACCTTCTGGAACAGTCGCAGGTGGTTCAGGCCCATCGAACGGGCCGAACGCACCAGCAGCGGGTCCACGCCCTTCACCCCGGCGATGGTGTTCAGCAGGATTGGCCACGAGCAGGCGTAGAGCACCAGGGCGATCTTCGACGTCTCCCCCAGGCCGAGGATGAGCACGAAGACCGGCAACAGTGCCAGGGCCGCCGTGTTGCGGAACACCTCGAGCAACGGGCTGAGCAGGTCCGCCAGCGGCCGGTACCAGCCGATGAGCAGGCCGAGCGGGATGGCCAGGACGACGGCCAGCGCGAGCCCGGCCACCGACCGGGTCAGGCTGGCCGCGACGTGTTCGGCGAGTTGACCGTTGCGCAGCAGCTCGAACCAGGTCACCAGCACCTCCGACAGCGGTGGCAGGAACACCCGGTCCACGAGCCCGGCCCGGGGCGCGAGTTCCCAGACGGCGGCCAGGGCCAGCACCGCGACGCTGCGGTGGGCGAGTCGGCCCGCGTACCCCAGCAGCCGGCCCGGCCAGCCGGGGTTCGCGGGCGCGGCGGTGACCGGAGCCGCCAGTCGGGTGGGTCGTTCGGCGAGGTCAACCAACGGGGGCCTCCTGTCGTCGGAGCGTCGGGCGCTCGGCGGCCTGCGCCGCGCGTACCTCGTCGCGCAGCAGGGTCCAGATCTGGTGGCGGTGGTGCCGAAAGGCGTCGGAGGAGCGGACGTCCTCGGCCGCGTCCCGGTCGCCCAGTTCCACGTCGATGACCTCCTTGATCCGACCGGGGCGGGAGGTCATCACGGCGACCCGTTGGCCCAGGTACACCGCCTCGTCGATGGCGTGGGTGATGAAGATGACGGTCTTGCCGGTGCGCTCCCAGATCCGGACGAGTTCGTCCTGAAGCGAGTCGCGGGTCTGCGCGTCGAGGGCGGCGAAGGGCTCGTCCATCAGCAGGATGTCCGGGTCGTAGGCGAGGCTGCGGGCGATGGCCACCCGCTGTTTCATGCCACCGGAGAGCTGGTGCGGGTAGTGGCCGGCGAAGGCGCCGAGCCCGACCAGGTCCAGGTGCCGTGCGACGAGGTCGGCCCGGTCGGCGGCGGGCACCCCCTTGGCCTCCAGCCCGAACGCGACGTTGCCCGCAGCGGTGCGCCACGGCAGGAGGGCGTACTGCTGGAAGACGATGCCCCGGTCGAGGCCGGGGCCGGTCACCGGTCGGCCGTCGACCAGCACCTGCCCGGCGGTCGGTTTGGAGAGCCCGCCGACCAGGTCGAGCAGGGTGGACTTGCCGCATCCGCTGGGGCCCACGACGACCAGGAACTCCCCGGGGCGTACGCCGAGGGTGAGCCGGTCCAGCGCGGTGACCGCGGTGGTACGCCGGCCGGTGCGGGTCTCGAAGGTCTTGCTCACCCGGTCGAAGCGGACCTTGTCCCCGCTCACGGCGCACCGCCGGCGGACGCGTAGGGGTTGAACTCGTTGGTGTAGATGTCTCCCGGGCTGGGTTTCGCGCCGTCGAGTTCACCCTCGTCGGCCAGCCAGTCGATCCAGGTGGCGAACTCCTGCTCGGCGATGACCCCGCCGGTGCCGGCGACTCCGGTGCTCTTCCAGTACGCCACCAGCGAGGTGTCCTCGTTTCGGCCGCGCCGGTCGATGATGGACGTCAGCCGGGCCAGCACCGTTTCCCGGGGTTCGGTGCGGGCCCACTCGATGGCCTTGCCGACGCCGGTCACGAAGGTCCGTACCGTCTGCGGGTTACGTCGGATGAAGTCGTCCCGGAAGACGTACGCTCCGGCGCTGAACGCCCCGAGCAGTTCGTAGTCGGTGAAGACCGTCCGGATCCCACCGGCCGCGACGGCCTTGTCGCGGATCACGCCACCGAGGACGGCCACGTCGATCTGCTTCTGGCGCAGCGACTGTTCGGTGTTGACCGGAGGTAGGGCGACGAGCTCGACCTGTGCGATCTCCCGGTCGTCGAGTCCACCCCGGGCGAGCCAGGTCTTCAGCACCGCCTCGGCGTGGGCACCGAGGGTGTTCATGCCGACCCGTTTGCCGATCAGGTCCCGGGGGCCGTGGATCGGGCTGTCGTCGAGCACGTAGTAGCCCTGGAAGGTTTCCGCGTCGGAGCCGTAGTAGCTGACGACGGCGGTGATCGGGGCGTTCGCGGCGGCGAGTTTGACGATCGCGCCGTTGAACGCGCCACCGAAGTCGCTCTGCCCGGTGGCGGTGGCCTGGATGTCCTGCGGGCCGCCGGTGACGTTGCCGATCCAGGTGAGTTTGACGTCACCGAGGTAGCCGAGGTCGGCGGCGAGTTCGGGCAGGGTCACCTGCCCGACGGAGCCCTGGTAGCGCAGTTCCTTGGTCTGCTCGGTGCCACCGTCGGCGCCGCAGGCGACGGTGGTGGCCAGGAGGGCCAACGCGGTGACGGCGGCGAGGGTGCGACGGGGTGGGGACATGAGGGTCTCCTGATCTGTCCACGTTGCGGTGGTGCGAGTCCCGGGCGGGGGTCGGCGACGCCACGGCGCTGGGCGGTGGCCCGGGGGATGACTGCTGTGTCGGGTGAGGGAGAAAGCGGTGCGACTCGGCGTCAGCTCAACAGAGCGCGCTCGCGTGCCGGACGAGGTCGACGTGCACACGAGCGGTGAGGAGAAGCTCGGCCCGCTGTGACATGAGGCCATGCTGCCCGCCGCCGATCAGCCTGGTCAATGGCCTTCCACTTGATGGGATCCACTCGCGTTACGCCTTGAGAGGCGATCTACAGCAGGGATGTTGCTAGAACAAGACCCACCTGTTAGATGGGATATGCATCCCGTCACTCGGGCCGGGCTTCCACTGTGCAGCGATCGGGTTTCACGAATCGACGTTCCGGGCACATTCCTGCCCGCACGGGAAGTCTCGAAGGGAGCCCACAATGGGTGTGATGTTGCGCAAGCGCAAGAAGTTCGGGCCGCTGATCCTGCACTTCACGCAGAACGGCTTCTCGTCCTGGAGCATCAAGCTCGGTCGCTGGTCCTGGAACTCGCGGGCCAGGTCGCACCGCGTCGACCTGCCGGGGCCGCTGCACTGGAAGCAGGACAAGTCCTGATCCCCACCCACCGCACAGATCAGCGGGGCGTCGGCACTCCCGGCGCCCCGGCACCATGTCCGGGGTGTTCACCTCGCAGTGGTCCCCGATCACGCCGACGACCAGGCGACCCACGCCCGATGGTCAGGGCCCCGGCCGCACCGCGCTGACCACCACGTCCCCGCCGAGCCGACCGTCCTGCGGGCTACGGGTCACCTGGCCGGCGGCGAGCAGGTCGGACAACGCCCGGGTCGCGTCCACCGCCCGGTAGGCGGTCCGCGTCACCGCGTACCGGCGCAGTTCGGTGACCGTACGCGGACCCTGCCGGGTCAGTTCCTCCAGCAGCGCCCGGCCCAGCGGCGCCGACTCCCCCGGCGCGGCGGGTGACAGCGGATCACCGTACGGGTCGCGGAACCGCGCCCCACTCTCCCAGAGGTTCTCCTTCATCTCCTCCAGGCTGCGGTCCGATCCGGTGCCGAAGCCGATCCGTCGGTCGGCGTCGATCAGCTCGACCTCGGTGGCCAGCGCGAATCCGGCGTCGACCAGCGCCTCCCGCAGGGGTGTCGCCGACCCGGCGACCACCAGGGCCTCGGCGGTCCGGCCGACCGCAGCGGCGGTCAGCGCCACCGGATCATCCGTCTCCAGGTAGGACAGCACCGGCCCGCCCAGGGCACCTGCCGCGCGCAGAGCCACCGGCAGTCGGGCCGGCGGGCCGGGCATCAGGTGTACGGCGACCTCGGCCGGCAGTTCGGCCTCGGCGGCACCGAGTCGGGCGGGCAGTTCCTCCGTCCCGTCGGCGAGCACCAGGACGGTGAGTCGGCAGCCGGGCATCCGCGCCGCGTACCCGCCGGCCACCCGTACGGTCTGCTCGGCCAGCTGCGGGTCGCTGCCGTCGTACCCCAGGGCGACGGTGGCCCGGCGGGCGCGGCGCAGCGCGGCCGGCACCCACCGGTCCAGGTGTCGGAGGAACGAGGCGGGCCCTACGGCGTCAGTCGGCATCCTGTCGTTCTACCGCAACCGGTCACGCCGACCGGCCCGGACGGTACTTCAGCGCGTGGTCGAGGCAGCGCGGCCTCCTCGAGAACGCGCTCAGACCGGGATCGACACGCCGACACCGCCTCGGGTGTCCCCGCCGTAGCGCTCGATCTCGGCAGCCAGGTCGAGCCGCCCGATCCTGGTCCGGGCGGCGAGGGCGTTGTCGTCGAGCCGGTCGGCGGGGACCAGCCAGACCACCTCGAACTCCAGCCCGTCCGGGTCCTGGCCGTAGAGGCTTTTCGTGGTGCCGTGGTCGGAGGTGCCGACCAGCGCCCCCGCCCCGGTCAGCCGGCGGGCGGTGGCGGCCAGCTCGTCGAGGGTGTCCACCTCCCAGGCCAGGTGGTAGAGGCCGACGGTCTGCCGACCGGCGGTCGACCGACCGGCGGAGGCACCGATCTCGAAGAGGCCGAGGTCGTGGTCGTTGGTGGAGCCGGGCGCCTGGAGGAAGGCGGCTCGGAAGCCTTCCGGGGTCATCGACACCCGGCGGAAGCCGAGCACGTCGCGGTAGAACGCGACGCTGCGGTCGAGGTCACTGACGTACAGGACGGCGTGGTTGAGACGGTGGATTCCCATGGGCCAAGCGTAGCCCGGTTTAGTTGAGCGTTCAACTAAACCGCTATGATGCTGGTCATGACCCGCTGGCTGACCACGGACGAACAGCGCACCTGGCGGGCGTTCCTGACCGCCTCCCGAGCGCTGATGGACACCCTCGACCGCGAGCTGCAACGTGACGCCGGCATCCCGCACGCCTACTACGAGATCCTGGTACGCCTCTCCGAGGCACCCGACCGTCGCCTGCGGATGAGCGAGTTGGCCGAGGCCAGCGGCTCCTCACGCAGCCGCCTCTCGCACGCGGTGGCCCGGTTGGAGGCGACCGGCTGGGTGCGTCGCGAGGACTGCCCCACCGACCGGCGCGGCCAGATCGCCCAGCTCACCGAAGAGGGTTTCGCGAAGCTGGCCGCCGCCGCGCCCGGCCATGTCGAGGGCGTACGCCGGCACCTGTTCGACGCGCTCAGCCCGGCTCAGGTGGAGCAGTTACGCCAGATCAGCGAGGTGCTGGCCGAACGACTGAACCGAGCCTGACCAGATCCTGACCGAACCACTCCGGCGCGGGTCTTGTACTAAACGTCGTCGAATGAGCACGATGGGGCGTGCCTTCCGGCTTCGGTGAACTGACTGATCAGGCGCACGACCTGGTCTCCGCCGGCGATCTCGCCGGTGCCCAACGGCTACTCGCCGACGCGCTGACCGGCGCCGACCCGCGCCCGGCCAACGCCACGTCCGAGTTGGCCGAGGCGGCCAGCCTGCACGCCCGGGTGCTGTTCGCACTCGGCGAGCCGCACTCGGCGCGGGGCTGGGCCGCCTACGCGTACGCCGCCAGCTCCCGGCTCTACGGCCGCTCCGATCCGCGTACGGTGGCCGCCGCGGCCACCTTGGCGGCGGTGCTGCACCGGGTGGGCAGTTGGTCGCGGGCGGCACGGCTGTACCAGGAAGTGATCATCGAGCTGACCGCGTCCGACGGACCGGAGTCGCAGCGGGTGCTCGCCGTGCACGCCGATCTGGCCACCGTGGAGTACGCCCGAGGCCAGTGTCAGGTCGCCCGCGACCGGCTCCAGGACACCTGGGAGCTGCACCGCGAGGTCTACGGTGACGGGCACCCCAGCGGAATCAAGATGCTGGCCCGACTCGGCTCGATGCAGCGTGACTGCGGTCAGTTCGCCGAGGCGCAGGACAACCTGGCCCTGGCCCGTGAACTGGCCCGCCAGCACCTGTCTCCGGACGATCCGCTGGCCGCCCAGGTGACGGCGCTGGCTCGGGCGGCGGCCAACCCCGATCACGTCTGCGCCGACAACCCACCGGTCAGCACGCAGGACCCGGTCGTACCGTCCGCCCGTACCCCGTCGACCGGCACCACCCCACCCGCGCCGTCCTGGCCGCACCCGCGCGTGCCCGACGACGACCCGACGGCCACGCCCCCGCCCGCTGTGACGGACCTGCCCGACGCATCGGCCGGGACACCCGATCCCGCGACCGGGGCGGATCCGACCCCCTGGGCCGACACCGGCGCGAGCGCCACCCCCGCCTGGCCCGAGACCGCCGCCACCGGCCCTTCGGCCGGCTGGCCGGAGGCGGCCACGGCCGGTACGCAAGCGGCAGCGTCGGAGTGGACGACCCCCGAGACGGGAGCGGCCACGCCACCGCCGGACGGTTGGCCCCCGGCGTGGGCCACGGCAGCGGAGGAACCGCCACGCGGCGAGCCGTCCTGGGCGGCGGAGCCGCAGCAGGACGATCAGCCGTGGTCCTCGTCCCACCCGACCGACCCGCAGGAGCATCCGGCCGAGGGCTACCACCCGAGCCACGGGTATCCCGCCGACTCGTCGGCGGCCGGGGGCACGTCGCCGGTACCCACGCCTCGACAGCCGGTCGACGGCCCGGCCGGACCGCCCGAGGACTGGTGGGCCGGGCCGGCGGCCGAGCAGCCCGCGCCGGACCCGCAGCCCGAGGTGCCACCGGCAGCCGGTGCCGCCGTACCGCCGACCGTGATCGGCCTGACCGGCACGCCACAGGCACCCGGGGTGTACCGGCTGCGCCGGGTCGAGCCGGAACGGCCCGGTCCGCCGTCGCCCCTGCTGCCGGTGCCGGTACGCCGTACCGCCGCACCACCGACCGCCCAGCCGAACCGGCTGGTGCTGATCGTCGCGGCCGGTGTCGCCGTGGTGCTGCTCGGCGCGGCGGCCGTCATCGCCGGGGTGTCCCGGGTGGGCGGCGGCGATCCGACGCCCCCGACGGCGAGCGGCGGCCCGAGCGCACCAGCGGCCTCCGCCACCACCGGCGATGCTCCTCCCCCGTCGCCCGGCGCGGCGCCGACCGGGCTGTCGCTGCGCGACAACCGGGACAGCGTGACGTTGCGGTGGACGTACCCGGCCGGGGCGGAGGGACCGGTGATCGTCTCGGGTGGTCGGAACGGCCAGCCGCAGAACCCCTTCGCGGATCTGCCGGCCGGCAGCGACAGCTTCGTGGTGTACGGCCTCAACCGCAGCCTCGACTACTGCTTCACGGTCGCGGTCGCGTGGTCCGCCGACACCATCGCCCGCTCCGACGAGGTCTGCACCAAGCGGCGCTGACCGTCGAACACGCGCTATCTTTGGCAGTTCAGGCATGAAAAAAGAACGGCTCGAAAGCCGTCCTGAATGCGAATTCTAGCTAAATGGGAGACGGATTGTCAAGGCACTCCGGCGGTTCGCCGTCCGACGACGAGATCGGCCGCGAGCAGGAGTACGTCTCGATGCTCTACCAGCGCCTCGACGACCTGCGTGACCAGGCACAGATTCGGTTGACCGAGCAGTTGCGGGCGACCGGTGGCACGTTGCAGGCCCGGTCACAGCGCGACAGCTCGGTACGCATGTACGCCGAGCAGGTCGAGCAGTTCTCGGCGGTGGAGAATGGTCTCTGCTTCGGCCGCCTGGACACCGACAGTGGCGAACGCCATTACATCGGTCGGATCGGCATCTTCGACAGTGACGGTGATTACGAGCCGTTGCTGATGGACTGGCGTGCCCCGGCCGCCCGCGCCTTCTACCTCGCCACCGCCGCCAACCCGCAGGGCATCCGGCGGCGTCGGCACCTGCGTACCCGGCAGCGGAAGGTGGTCGGCCTCAACGACGAGGTGCTCGACCTGGCCACCGCCTCGCCCACCGCCCACGAGGAGCTGACCGGGGAGGCGTCCCTGCTGGCCGCGCTCAACGCCGGACGGACCGGCCGGATGCGCGACATCGTGGAGACCATCCAGGCCGAGCAGGACCGGATCATCCGGGCCGACCTTCCGGGCGTGCTGGTGGTGCAGGGCGGGCCGGGCACCGGCAAGACCGCGGTGGCGCTGCACCGCGCCGCGTACCTGCTCTACACCCACCGACGGGAGCTGTCGACCCGTGGTGTGCTGCTGGTCGGCCCGAACGTGACGTTCCTGCGCTACATCTCGCAGGTGTTGCCCGCGCTGGCCGAGACGGGCGTGCTGCTGCGGACCCAGGGCGACCTCTTCCCGGGGGTGAGCGCCCGCCGGACCGAGCCCGCCACCACCGCCGCCCTGAAGGGCCGCCTGGCGATGGTGGAGGTGCTGACCAACGCCGTACGCGACCGGCAGCGGGTCCCCGACGAGCCGGTGGAGATCGAACTGCCGCAGCAGGAGGTCCTCACCCTCGACCCGGCGACCGTGTACGCGGCACGCGACCGGGCCCGGCGCAGCGGTCGGCCGCACAATCTGGCCCGCGCCGTCTTCGACATCGAGGTCGTCCACGCGCTGGCCGACCAGGTGGCCGACCGGATCGGCGCCGACCCGCTGGGCGGGGAGAACCTGCTCGACGAGGCCGACCGCGCCGAGATCCGCCGCGAACTGCGCGAGGAACCGCAGGTCCGGGCGGTACTGGACGAGTTGTGGCCGGTGCTCACGCCCCAGCGCCTGCTCGCCGACCTGTACGCCGCACCCGAGCGCATCGCCACCGCCGCGCCGATGCTCAGCGACGACGAGCGGGCCGCGCTGCACCGCGAGCCGGGCGGCTGGACTGCGGCCGACGTGCCCCTGCTGGACGAGGCGGCGGAGCTACTCGGTGAGGACGACCGGGCCGCCGCCGCCCGCCGGGAGCGGATCCGCGCCATGCAACGCGAGTACGCGGAGGGCGTGCTGGAGATCGCCCGGGGTTCGCGGTCGATCGACGTGGAGGACGAGGCCGAGGGCGGCGAGATCCTCGGCGTGACCGACCTGCTCGACGCCGACCGGCTGCTGGAACGGCAGGAGGAGGCGGACCGGCTCACCACCGCGCAACGCGCGGCGGCCGACCGTGGTTGGGCCTTCGGGCATGTGATCGTCGACGAGGCGCAGGAGTTGTCGCCGATGGCCTGGCGGCTGCTGATGCGCCGCTGCCCGAGCCGGTCGATGACCATCGTGGGTGACGTGGCGCAGACCGGAGCGCTGGCCGGCACACCGTCCTGGGCGGAGGCGCTGGCACCGTACGTGGCGGATCGGTGGCGGCTGACCGAGCTGACCGTCAGTTACCGCACCCCGGCCGAGATCATGGAGGTCGCCGCCGACGTGCTGGCCGAGATCGATCCGGCGCTACGGCCGCCCCGCGCCGTACGCTCCAGCGGTTTCCCGCCGCAGCAGCGCACGGTGCCGGCCGAGTCCCTCGCCCCGGAGCTGGTGGCGGTGACCACGGCCGAGGCGGCGCGGCTGACCGACGGGCGGCTCGGGGTGATCGTCCCGGCCGGTCGGGTCGACGATCTCGGTGCCGCGCTGACCGGGGCCCTGCCCGAGGCGGCCGTCGGTGAGCAGCCGGAGCTGGAGAGCCGGGTGGTGGTGCTGACCGTCGCGGAGGCCAAGGGCCTGGAGTTCGACTCCGTCGTGGTGGTCGACCCCGACCGCATCATCGCGGAGTCCCCCCGAGGCCGCAGCGACCTCTACGTGGCCCTCACCCGAGCCACCCAACGCCTGACCACCCTCACCCCCACCCCTTGATCCACGTTGATCAAGAAGTTTTGGACACTTTGATCTCTCGATCCTGACCAAAACTTCTTGATCAACTGGGTGGGGCGGGTGGGGGTTGGGCCACCTTGCCGGGGTGGCGTTCGGGGTCGCGCGGCACCCGGCGGGAACTCGCCGGACCGGCGGTGCCGCCGGTCGTGGTGATCGCGCCCTGACCGCGGGTCGGGCCGCCGTCGCGCAGCACGGTCGGGTCGATCGGCACGTCGGCCGGGTCGTCCGGATCCTCCCGCTGCAACTCACTCTCCACATCGGTCGGCGGTACGGTCACCTCGTCGAGCGCGCCTTCGCCGTACACGCCGCCGGCGATCCGCTCCTCGGCTCGACGGGCGGCGTCGCGTCGCATCTCGTCCTCACGCACGATCCATCACCTCGCAAGAAGGTCGGTCTCGCTGCGTGCCCGGTGACCAGCACGGCAAACCCGCGCACCGGGCCGCCCGGCACCGTCCGTACCCCCGCCGGGGCCCGATCGGACATCCGGGCCAGCAGGCCCGGTGCGGCACGTACGTGGCCGGTCGGGACATCGACACCCAGACGGGCCTGGTTCGCGACGCACATGACCCGGGTCCCGCCCGCTGGGTGTCGATGTCGCCTCCCGCGTTACCGCCGGAGGTCTCGGCACTGCGGGCCACGCCGACTCGCGGCCCTGGGCTGCGCCCAGTCCCGGGCGGTTTGAAAATCGCGGCATGGGCTGGCGTTACTGCCCTGACGGCAGGGGGTAGACCCAGGGTGCCCCCGCCAAGTACGCGAACCGTGCCGTGGCCGACACGCGGTAGCGGGGCGAGGGTCGCAGGTTACGACTCATCAATCCTGAGGAGGACAGATGAGCACGCAGGCTGCATCTACCAGGCCGACGAACCGCCCGGCGCAGGACGTGCAGAACCGCTCGATGCAGGACACGGCCACCCGTCAGATGCCGATGATGCACGACGGGCACCGGGAGCAGATGCCGGCACCGGGTACCGAGACGAAGCAGTCGTTCCTGACGACGGAGTTCTGGATCTACGCTGCCGCCGTCACCGCCGTGGTCATCGCCGCCTTCTGGCGAGGCACCACCGCGTACGGACTGAATCTGAACAACCCGGGCCAGGCATGGATGTTCATCACCCTGCTGACCCTCGGTTACCTGGGTAGCCGTGGTCTGGCCAAGGCCGGTAGCCCGAAGCGTTCCGGTGAGGAGCGTCGGCGAGGACGGTGACGCCGGCTAGGCGGAGCCGCAACCGGCCCGTGTACGCACGGTGGCCCTTCGGGACTCACTCCCGAAGGGCCACCGTTGTGTCGTACCCGGACGGTGCCTCACCGTGCCCGGCTGCGCCGGTGATGGGCAGGGTGGGCTCTAGAATTCCTCGAAGCCGCCGAAGTCATCGCCGCCGAAGTCGCCACCGAAGTCACCGGCGGCCTCGGCCACCTCCTCCTCGGCCCCCTCGAAGGCGTTACCGATCATGTGCCCGGCGAGCATGCCACCGGCGGCGCCCAGCGCGGCACCGGCCACCACCCCGCCCATGCCGACCCCACCCCGGCGCTGGTGCGGGTGGCCGAACCCATGCGGGGCACCGTAGCCCTGCGGGGCGCCGTAGCCCTGCGGTCCGAACGCCTGGGCGCGCAGGGCCCCGAAGCGGCCGATCGTCTCCTGCAACCAGCCGTCGACCACCTGCACCCAGTCGGAGCGCTCCGCGTCGGTGTGTGGGACCTGGTAACGCCCGAAGACGTCGTGGCCGGGCGTCAGGAAGCCGCCGCGCTTGTCGCACTCCAGCACCACGTCGACGCCGTGCGGGTTGGCCACGAAGGTCACTTCGAGTTCGTTGATGGTCTGCGCGTACTGCGGTGCGGCGAAGAACTCGATCTCCTGGTAGAACGGCAGCGTCTGCTGGACGCCGTAGATCATGCCGCGTTCCAGGTCGGCCTTCTTGAACCGGAACCCGAGCTGGAGGAACGCCTCCAGAATGCGTTCCTGCACCGGCAGCGGATGCACGCTGACCTCGTCCAGATCGCCCTTGTCGACCGCGCGGGCGATCGCCAGCTCGGTACGCAGCCCGAGCGACATGCCGTGCAGACGCTGGCCGTACACCGCGGTGATCGGGGTCTCCCACGGCATCGGCAGCTGGAACGGGATCGACAACGCCTGCTTCGGCGCGAGCTGGAGGGGCCCACTGACCACCTGCCGGTGGAACTCCATCACACCGGCCTGCTCACCGACCTCGACCCGGGCGACCAGACCGATGGCGATGTGTTCGATGTCCGCCTGGGCGTCCCCGCCGAGCAGGTTTACCTGACCGTCGAGTGCCAGTCCGGGTCTGGTGTTCGGGTTGGCCAGGACAGTGTCCACACTGGGACCGCCCACGCCCAACGCGCTCAACATCTTCTTGAAGACCATTCGGTACTCCTGCGGGGTCTGGTGCCCGAACTCCATTGTGGGAGCGGACGGGGACCGATGCACCTTATCGAGCGGGGCTGTGAGGTGGCTGAAAACGCACCGTTGCGGCGTCGTGTCGCTTTGGATGCGCGCGGCTGCCGTCTTGGTTGTCCGGCACGCCTACCGAGCCGGAGCCGGCCGGTCGACGACCTCCGGAGCCGGCTCGACGACGGCCCGCCGGAGGCCGAAAGAGATCACCGGAGGCCGACGGAGGCTCACGGCGGCGCCGGCCGTGTGTGGCCGGGCCCGTGCGGGCCCGGCCACCGGCGGCGCGGTTCAGCTCGCGGTGCAGGACACCGTGGGAGCCGGGTTGGTGCCGTTCCAGCTGCCGAGGAAACCGAAGGTGGTGCTGGCCCCGGCGCCGAGACGGCCGTTGTAGTCGACGTTGCGGGCGGTCACGGTGGATCCGCTGCTGGTGACGGTGGCGTTCCAGGACTGGGTCACCGTCTGGCCGTTGGCGTACGTCCAGCGCACCGTCCAACCGTCGATGGCGCTGGTGCCCGCGGTCACCTGGACCTCGCCCTGGAAACCGCCCTGCCACTCGTTGCTGATCGAGTAGGTCGCCGTGCACCCAGCGCTCGGCGGCGGGCTCGACGGCGGCGGGGAGGAGGGCGGTGGGCTTGACGGGGGCGGGCTTGACGGGGGCGGGCTCGACGGGGGCGGCGAGGTCGGCGGGGTCGAGTCGTAGACGCTGGCCTGCCGCGAGGTCTGCCGGATGCCGTTGGTGCCGTTGAACAACCGCTCGCCCCAACTGGTCAGCTGGTTCGGGTTGAAGTTGGTGGCCATGTCGAGGTACTCCACCCCGCCGCTGTTGCCACTCCACGACCAGCCCAACCAGCCGATCCCGTTGGCCTGGGTGTAGGAGAGGATGGCGTCCTCGTCGGGGTCGCCGTCGGAGTGGTAGTGCCCGAACTCGCCGACCACGATGGGCAGGTTCCGGCTGCGGAAGCGACCCAGGTAGTCACTGATCTCCGCGGCGGTGTCGAAGACGCCGTACATGTGGACCGAGAAGACCGTGTTGCGGGCCGGGTCGGCGTCGAACACCGTCGGCGCGTTGTCGCGCATGGTGAAGGACCAGTCCTGGCCCCAGTTCGGAGCGTCCACCATGATGGTGTGCGCGATGCCGCCGTCGCGCAGCCGACGGATCGCGTTCGAGGTGTCGGTGGCCCACGACGAGTAGTTCTGGTTGCCGTACGGCTCGTTGCCGATGTTGACGATCACGTACGCTTCCTGGCCGTCGAGCGCGCTGGCGATGCTGAGCCAGTAGTCCACCGCGCGGTCCAACGTGATGGCCCCGCTCTGCTCGCCGTACCCGGTGGTGTCGTGCACCTCCAGCACGCAGATCAGCCGTTGGGCCTTGCAGAGCCCGATCACGTTGGACACGTCGGCGGCGCTGTTGCGGGTCCACCGGTCGCCGCTGGAGAGCACGACCCGTACGGAGTTGGCGCCGAGGGCTTTGACGTCGGCGAAGGAACTGGTCTGGTTCACGTACCAGGTGTGCGCGTGGTTGACCCCGCGCATGATGAACTCGGTGCCGTTGGCGTCGTAGAGCCGGCCGTTGCTGACCGTGAAACCGGCGGCGGCGTGAGCCGAGGGCCCGAAGGCGAAGACTGCGGCGACGGTCGCCAACAGGATGGCGCCAATGGCCGCGAACAGTTTTCTCATGCATTCCTCGCAGGAGATGTCTCCCCCGTGCCCAGGGGGTGCGGTGAGTGACAGGTGAGCGGCTCCAGCCCGACAGCCGCGTCCAGGCCCGACGAGGCATCAGCGTATGCCGATGGAATATCGAAAGCAACCGGTTCAGTGGTCGGGCCACCAGCAACGACCGAGTCCCCAAGGGAGCGGACATTCCCGCCAGAGAATGCCAACCGCGCAGACACCTGAACCGGTTCAGACAGCGGTCGGCGCGGGCCGGACAGACCGTCAAGCCGGTCAGCAGGGTTGACCGGTGCGGCCCGGGGTATCCGGAAATGATCCGCCCAGGCCCGGTGAGGAGAGGTCAATGGTCAACATCGGCTACACCCTGCTGTGCGAGCAGGCAGGCCCGAAGGAACTCGTCGACTACGCCGTACGGGCCGAGGCGGCCGGCTTCGACCATCTCGTCACGTCTGACCACTACTACCCCTGGCTGGAGTCACAGGGCCACTCACCGTACGCCTGGTCGGTGTTGGGCGCGGTCGCGCACGCCACCTCCCGCGCGGCGCTGATGTCCTTCGTGACCTGCCCGATCCGCCGCTACCACCCGGCGGTGGTGGCGCAGAAGGCGGCCACGATCGGGGTGCTCTCCGACGGTCGGTTCACCCTCGGCCTCGGTGCCGGTGAGAACCTCAACGAGCACGTCGTGGGCGGCTGGCCACACGTGCAGCAGCGCCACGAGATGTTCGAGGAGGCGTTGCAGATCATCCGCCCGCTGCTGAACGGGGAGACGTTGACCTTCTCCGGCAACCACTTCGACGTGCCGGACGCCTATGTCTGGGACCGGCCGGACAGGCCGGTGCCGATGGCGGTGGCCGCCTCGGGCCGGCAGTCGGTGACGCTGGCCGCCGAGTACGCCGACGGTCTGATCGCCACCGAGCCGGTACCCCACCTGGTCGAGATGTACGAGCAGGCCGCCGGCACCGGCCGCCCCCGGTACGGCCAGGTGGCCATCTGCTACGGCCCGGACGAGGCCGAGTGTCGCCGGATCGCCCACGACCAGTTCCGCTGGTTCGGGATGGGCTGGAAGGTCAACACCGACCTGCCCGACCCCGACTCCTTCGAGGCGGCCACCCAGGGCGTACGCGAGGAGGACGTGGCGGCCGGGATCGCCTGCGGTCCGGACGTGGAGAAGCACGTCGCGGCGGTCAAG
The DNA here is from genome assembly GCF_049844495.1 of Micromonospora sp. DT48. NCBI lineage: Bacteria > Bacillati > Actinomycetota > Actinomycetes > Micromonosporales > Micromonosporaceae > Micromonospora > Micromonospora sp. DT48. The sequence goes on along the minus strand of NZ_JBNCLE010000005.1, from coordinate 561,406 downwards.
AAGTTCGTCGAGGCCGGCTTCACCCACGTGGCACTGATCCAGGTCGGCGGCGACCGCCAGTCGATGTTCCTGGACTGGGCCCGGGAGGAACTGCTACCTCGACTGCGCGAACTGTGACCCGCCCGACCCCGACAGGAAGACGAACCATGCGCATCGGTAACACGGAGATCCGACCCGCCGGCGGCGGCCTCGGCTGCCTCCTGATGATCCTCTTCTCCATCGTCGCCTCGATCGTCCTAACCCTCCTACTAAACCTCCTCCTCTAACACACCCCCCACCCGACCACCCGTGTTGATCAAGAAGTTTTGGTCACGCCACGCCGTTGCCGATGACCAAAACTTCTTGATCAACGCGAAGGGGTGAGGGGGGTGAGGGGGGTGAGGGGGAAGTCGGCTTGGAGGGGGTGGTGGTCGGAGGCGTGGGCGGTGTCGGGGGTACGGATAACTGATACGTGCGGGTGGAGGGTGGCCAGCTTCGGGGTGGCTAGCAGGTAGTCCAGGCGCATGTCGGCGAACTCGGCGCCACCGTGGGCGGTCGGCACCGTGGGCCCGGCACTCACCCCGAGATCCACCAGCCCGGCCGCGAGCAGCCGGGCCACCGCCCGGGTCTCCACCGTCCGCCCGTCACGGCGCAGATGCCGACGCCGGTACGCGGGCGGAAGCCGACCCACCCGGTCGGCGTGCCCGGCGTACGGGTCGAGGGTGTTCAGGTCACCGGCGAGCAGCGCCAGGTCGTCCCGGCTGCGGCGCAGGGCGGCGGCCGCCCACCGCGCCTCGACCAGCCGACGGGTGCCCGAGTACGGGTAGAGGTGGGTGCCGAGCACCGTCAACGGACCGGCGTCGGTGCCCACCACCACCCGTTGGGCCGCGTGGTGGAACGGCCGGCGTACCGGCGCGGCGGCCAGCACCGGCCATGCCGGAGCGACCAGCAGCGCGACCGGCTGCCCCAGCCAGGAACGGGCCAGGTACGGCCGGAGTCCGACACTGGCGGCGAACCCCGCGACGTCGAGACCACCCAACTCCTGCAACGCGAGCAGGTCCGGCCGCTGGCGCGCGATGACCCGGGCCACCAGCGCGCGCCGATCCGGACCGCCCCGGTCCCGGCCGCCGGTGCGGATGTTCCAGGTCATCACCCTCAGCACGGCAGGCTCAGCCCGGCTGACCGGCCCGGGCCAACTCGTCGTCGAGGGTGTCCACGTCCTCGGACTCGATGGCCGGTTGGTTGCCCTGCCGCACGTCCTCGTTGGGGCGCACCACCCAGTACAACAGCCCGATCCACAGCGCGGTGAGCAGGATCGCGCCCATGAAGTCGGTCGGGTGGTGCATGCCCCGGTACATCCGGGAGATCGCCACCCCGACCGGCATCACCACGGCGAGCGCCACGAAGACCCACCGCCACCACCGGTCGGTGCGGACGAAGACGATGACGGCGATCGCCACCCACAGGCAGAGGGTGGCCGCGATGTGCCCGGACGGGAACGACGACGTCGGCATCGGACCGTCCAGGTTCTCCACCGGCGGGCGCGGCCGGTCCACCGCCGCCGCGCTGGCGAGGAAGAGGGTCAGCTCGCCGAACATGGTCAACGTCACGAAGAGCACCGGGCGCCACCGTCGCCAGATCGCCAGCACCAGCGGGCAGAAGACCATCGAGATGAGCAGGATGGCGTGGGTGTCCCCGACCTTGCTCCACCACCAGCTCAGCTCGTCGAGCGAGGCGGTGCGATGGTCGGCGAACCAGGCGGGCACGGTCTCGTCGAGGCGGGCGAAGAAGGTGCTGTCGGCGTGGTAACTGACGAACATCCCGAACCCGTAGAGGGCCCCGAACACCAGCACCCAGCCGACGATGATCTCGGCGATTCCGGCGCGGGCGTGCGGCAGCAGCTTCTCCTCGTCCGGGGCGGGCGCCACCTCGTGCCCGACCTCCGGCTCCAGCCCGTCGGTCAGCGGCGCCGCGGGCCGCCCCCGCTCCAGCCGCCACAACCGGAAGGCGTACGCGGTGACGCCCAGCCAGGCCGCGCCGAGCAGCCAGGCACCGAGCACATCGGAGAGGAAGTGCACGCCGAGCGCGACCCGGGTGAACCCGATCAACAGGACGACGGTGGCGGTCAGGGCCACCGCCGGTCGACGCCAGCGGGGAGCAATCGCCGGCAGGAACACCAGCAGCAGCGCGCCGTAGGCCACCATCGATCCGAGGGCGTGACCGCTGGGGAAACTCTGTCCCGCGTACCCGCCGATCGGCACGTCCACCTCGGGACGCAACCGGTCGACGAGCGTCTTGAGCGAGAGGTCGAGGATCACCGCACCCGTGCCGGTGACGAGCAGGAACACCGCGAGGCGCCCCTGCCGGCGGATCAGCAACCCGACCACGGCGACGGTCACCAGCCAGATGATGACCGGACGTCCGCCGAGATCGGTGACGGCGTTGAGCACCGTCACCAGCGGGCCGATCGGCGCCACCTGGTCGTTGAGCCACCGCGCCACGCCGTGGTCCACGTCGTACAACGGCGACCATCGCACCCGGACCAACACCAGCAGCAACCCGAAGCCGGCCCCGGCACCGAGCACGAGCGCCAGACCGGCGAGCGTACGTTCGGTGAAGTGCCCGACGGGTCGTCGCAGTATGTCCCTGACCGCACCCACGGCCGCCTCCTTCGCTTCTGGCGTGGCGCAGTACCCGGTACGCCGCTGCCGTACACCCGGCGCGGATCAGAGCGCGGTCATCTCGCCGGTGTCGTGCAGCGCGGACCGCTGAGTGCTCGGCTCCCACAGGTCCGGCTTGGCCGGTTCCTGCACACCGATGCGTACCGCCTCCAGTTGCGCCGCGAAGGAGAGCCCGCCGAACAGCGCGACGCCGGTGAGGTTGGCCCACAGCAGCAGCGCCATGATCCCGGCCAACGCGCCGTAGGTCTGTCCGAAGTCCGCGCTGAAGCGTACGTAGCCGGCGAGCAGCAGGCTGGCCAGCCACCACAGGGCCGTGGCGATGCCGGCGCCGAACAGCAGCCAGGACAGGCCGGGCTGGTGGCGGCGCGGCGCATGGCGGAACAGCACCGCGACAGCGAGCACCGTCAGACCCAGACTGAGCGGCCAACGCACCACGTCCCACAGCAGGCTGGCGACGTCGCCCCAGGCGTAGTGGCGTTCCACCGAGTCGCCCATCGGTCCACCCCCGACCAGGATGAGGAACCCGGCGAGTGCCGGAAGACCGGCGGTCACCGCGAGCACCGCCGCCCGCAGGTACTTCCGACCGGCCGGGCGGTCCCGTTCGACGCCGTAGATGCGATTGGCGCCCCGCTCGATCTGGGCCATGGTGCTGGTCAACGCCACCAGGCCGGTGATGAGGCCGAGGGTGAGCGCCACCTCGCCGGCCCGCTCGACCCGTTCGGCGCCCGCGTCGTCGCCGTCCCGGAGCAGGTCGGCGACGACCTGTTCACTCGTCCCGGGGGTCAACGCCAGCACGGTGTCCGCGACCACCTCACCGCCCTCGGCCACACCGAGTTCGGAGATGAGCCCGGTGAGGGCGATCAGGAAGGGCACCACGGCCAGGCAGAGCTGGAACGCGAAGGCGCGGGAGTGGCTGAACCCGTCGCCGTACCGGAAGCGGGTGAAGGCGTCGCGTAGCAGGTGCCAGCCGCCCTCCCGACGCAGCGTCTGCCATGCGTGGTCGGCGCAGAGTTGCTCGTCGGACATCAGCCGGGTCTCCGGCACCATCCGGGTGCTGCTCATGGTGCGGCCCCTTCACCGGCGGCCGTCGGGCCCACCGGCCCGTGGCTCGCTCACCTCGTTCCCGCAGCGGGCTCGGGGCTCACCCCTCGCCCTCGCCTGCGCCCTGCTCGGCCAGGCGTTCACCCCGCTCGGCGGCGGCCGTGGCGTCGTCGGCCAGGTCGGCTGCCTGCACCGGTCGCGGAACGCACAGCCACAACGCCCGGCGGCGGATCTGCACCCGTAGTTCGCGTCCCGGCTCGATGAGGTCGCCGTCCAGTTCCCGGGGCTGGTTCCGGTTACTGGTTATCTCCACCCGGCGGGCGCGGTACACCTCCATCCGGGGCACCCGGTCACGGCGGCGCAGCACCGCCCACCCGAGGGAGACCCAGTGCCGCAGCGTACGCGGGGTCAGCACGGCGACGTCGAGGTAGCCGTCGTCGGGCTCCGCCTCGGTCAACAGGGTCAACCCGCCCTGCAGCCGTCCGACATTGGCGACCAGCACCGAGCGGGCACGACGACGCAACGGCGGTTGGTCGTCCAGTCGGATCGACACCCGCATCGGTCGATCCCGCAGGTGGCGCGTCGCTCCCACCACGTACGCCGGCCAGCCGATCCGCCGCTTAGTCGTCTCACTGGTGGCATCGAGCATCTGGGCGTCGAAGCCCATGCCGGCCATCACCGCGAAGTGTTGCCCGTCCACCTCACCGACGTCGAGCAGGCGTCGGCCACGCTCGACGGCCACCGCCAGCCCGGCGGTCAGGTCGTCGGAGATGCCCAGGTTGGCCGCGAGTAGGTTGCCGGTGCCCTGGGGCAGCACGGCAAGCGCCGTGTCGGTGCCGACCAGGGCGTCGACGCAGGCCATCACGGTGCCGTCGCCACCGCAGGCGAAGACGAGGTCCACTCCGGCGGCGAGGGCCTCTGCGGCCTGACCCCGGCCGGGATCGTCGACGGTGGTCTCGAACCACAGCGGCTCCGGCCAGCCGGCCGCGCCGAGTACGTCACCGACGGTGCGACGCAACTCGTCGAGATCGGCGACCTTGGCCGGGTTGACCACCACCGCGCTCCGCAGCGGATCTTCGTACCGTCCAGCATCCACGGCGTCAGTGTGCAGCACCGTGCCGTGTCGGGCGACTCGAAGCCGGTGTGCCTCGACTCACCGCACCGGCTCCGGGCATCGAGGTTTCGGCGGCCGACCATCCGGGGACGCCGAACCGCACCCCCCCCTGGCCGCAGCCGGGGGCGGCCCGATCGGCCGACTGAGCTGCGGCGATCCGGCCCCCAGGTGGCATCACCCCGACTAGCCTCAGACCCAGGCCGGGTGCCACAGCTGCGGGGGTGATGTCGGATGGCCGCAGCCGACCAGAAGCCGGTGCTCGCCGGTATCGCGCCGCAGGACGCGCTCCCGGTGGCCCGACTCGCCGCCCGGGTGGCCGCGGCGCACGGACGTCGGCTGCACCTGCTGCACGCGTTCAACTGGGCCGCCTTCGACGAACCGGACATCTCCCACTCCCGCGTCGAGGCCGAACAACTGATCGCCGAGGCGACCGCAGCGATCAACAAGAACGAGCCGAGCGTGCCGGTGACCGCCGAAGTCGTCGAGGGCTCGGCGGTGGAGAACATCCTCCGCAGGTCGTCGTCCGCCTTCCTGGTGACGGTCGGGGACGGCGGCATCGTCCGCTGCGACCGGTGCATCCCGTCCGACAGTCGGGCCGTGCAGGTGGCCGCCCGCGCCGACTGCCCGGTGCTGGTCGCCCGGCGAGAACCACCACCGCCCGGCCCGATCCTGGTCGGGATCGACGGTTCGGCCTCCGCCGAGGTCGCCCTGCAATGGGCGCTCGCCTGTGCCGACCGGCACCAGGCGCGGCTTCTGACGCTCTGGGTGGTCGACTCCGACGGCAGTGTCGAGGACGCCACCGAGCGACTCGACGCGACGGTGACCCGTTACCGGGTCGACCATCCCGACACCGCCGTCGAGTGCCACGTCATCGAGGGTGAGCCGGACGAGGTGTTGGTCGACCAGTCGCGCTCGGCACAGCTGGTGGTGGTTGCCGCCCGAGGCGAGGAGCCGTTGCGCGGGATGCTCGGCGCGGTCAGTCAGACGCTGCTCTACCACGCCCCGTCCCCGGTGATGGTGATCCGCGGCGTGTGCGGCGGTCCGGAGGTGACGGGCCGTGGCACCCGGGTTGACGGGACCAACGGCCCTGATTGAGGTTCGCCGATTCGGCGAAGCTGACAGTGGAAACCGCGCGTTGCGGATGCAGGATTCACCGACCCGCGAGAGGCTCAGGCAGTATGGACACCGCCGTAGACCTGCGAAGCCCCCTGACCGATGACGAACTGCGCCGACTGGACGCCTACTGGCGGGCAGCGAACTACCTCACCGTCGGGCAGATCTACCTGCTGGACAACCCGCTGTTGCGCGAACCGCTGGCCCCGGAGCACGTCAAGCCGCGCCTGCTCGGGCACTGGGGCACCTCCCCCGGGCTGAACCTGATCTACGCCCATCTGAACCGGGTCATCGTGGCGCGGGACCTCAGCGCCATCTACATCACCGGGCCCGGGCACGGTGGACCGGCGCTGGTGGCGAACACCTGGCTGGAGGGCACCTACAGCGAACTCAACCACGACATCGGCCGGGACGAGGCCGGGATGGCCCGATTGTTCCGCCAGTTCTCCTTCCCCGGCGGCATCCCGAGCCATGTCGCGGCGGAGGTGCCGGGTTCCATCCACGAGGGCGGCGAGCTGGGGTACGCCCTCAGCCACGCCTACGGCGCCGCCTTCGACAACCCTGACCTGCTGGTCGCCTGCGTGATCGGAGACGGCGAGGCGGAGACCGGCCCACTGGCCGGCAGCTGGTTGTCCAACGTGTTCCTCAACCCGGCCCGCGACGGAGCGGTGCTGCCCATCCTGCACCTCAACGGATACAAGATCGCCAACCCGACGGTGCTGGACCGCATCCCCGAGTCCGACCTGCTCGACCTGATGCGGGGCCAGGGCTACCAGCCGTACGTGGTGGCCGGTGACGACCCGACGGTGGTGCACCAGCGGCTGGCCGCCACCCTGGACCGGGCGCTCGACGAGATCGCCGGGATCCAGCGCCGCGCCCGCTCCGGCGCGACCGTCGAACGCCCGCGTTGGCCGATGATCGTCCTGCGTACTCCGAAGGGCTGGACCGGGCCCCGCGACGTCGACGGCAAGCCGGTCGAGGGCACCTACCGGGCACACCAGGTGCCGTTGTCCCAGGTCCGCAGCAACCCGGACCACCTGGCCGAGCTGGAACGGTGGATGCGCAGCTACCGTCCGCAGGAGCTGTTCGACGCCACCGGCGCGCCCGTGGCCGAGCTGGCCGACCTGCCGCCCAAGGGAACCCGGCGGATGAGCGCCAACCCGGTCGCCAACGGCGGCGTCCTGCTGCGCGACCTGACCCTGCCCGACTTCCGTGACTACGCCGTGGAGGTGCCCCGCCCCGGTGCGACGGTCACCAGCGCCACCGGCGAACTCGGCAAGTGGGTCCGGGACGTGATCAGCGCCAACCCGCAGACGTTCCGACTGTTCGGGCCGGACGAGGTCGCCTCCAACCGGCTCCAGGCCGCCTTCGAGGTCACCGACCGGGCCTGGGTGGCCGGCACGGTCGACGGCGACGACCACCTCTCCCCCGACGGGCGGGTCATGGAGGTCCTCTCCGAGCACCTGTGCCAGGGTTGGTTGGAGGGCTACCTGCTGACCGGTCGGCACGGCATCTTCACCAGCTACGAGGCGTTCATCCACATCGTGGACTCGATGGTCAACCAGCACGCCAAGTGGTTGAAGGTCACCCGGGGCATTCCCTGGCGGCAGCCGGTCGCGTCGCTGAACTACCTGCTCTCCAGCCACGTCTGGCGGCAGGACCACAACGGGTTCTCACACCAGGACCCGGGCTTCATCGACCACGTGATGAACAAGAAGGCCGAGGTGGTGCGGGTCTACCTGCCGCCGGACGCCAACACGCTGCTGTCCACCATGGACCACTGCCTGCGCAGCCGGCACTACATCAACGTGGTGGTGGCCGGCAAGCAGCCCGCGCCCAGCTGGCTGGACATGGACGAGGCCATCGCGCACTGCCGTCGCGGGGTGGGCATCTGGGACTGGGCCAGCAGCGACCGGGGCAGCGAGCCGGACGTGGTGCTCGCCTGCGCGGGCGACGTGCCGACGCTGGAGACCCTCGCCGCGGCGGACCTGCTGCACCAGCACCTTCCCGACCTCAAGGTACGGGTGATCAACGTCGTCGACCTGATGCGGCTTCAGCCGGACTCCGAGCACCCGCACGGCCTGCCGGACTCGGAGTTCGACACCCTGTTCACCCGTGACAAGCCGATCATCTTCGCCTACCACGGCTACCCGTGGCTGATCCACCGGCTCACCTACCGGCGGACCAACCACGACAACCTCCACGTCCGTGGCTACAAGGAGGAGGGCACCACCACCACGCCGTTCGACATGGTGATGCTCAACGACCTGGACCGGTTCCACCTCGTGATCGACGTGATCGACCGGGTGCCGGGGCTGGCCGCCCGTGCCGCGCACCTGCGGCAGGAGATGACCGACGCCCGCCAGGCCGCCCGCGACTACACCCGCCGGTTCGGTGAGGACGACCCCCGGGTGGCCGAGTGGCGCTGGATCCGCGAGACCGATCCGACCGACCGGTGAGGAGGTGCCCGTGATGGGTGAACACAGCACCGTACCGTCGAACCACGCGGAGATCCTGGTGGGCTACGACGGCTCACCCGACGCCACGGCGGCGTTGGAGTGGGCGCTGGACCAGGCCCGCCGCGACCCTCGGCCGATCCGGCTGGCGTACGTCTTCGAATGGCTGACCGTGGCCGGCTGGGTCGGCCCGGGCGTGACGCCGGGGATCTGGCCCGACGCGCAGGCCCGACGGCAGGTCGAGGAGCTGGTCGGCAAGGCCGCGGCGGACGCCGCCGCCACGCACCCGGGCCTGGACGTACGCGGTGAGGTGCTGGACGGCCCACCGGCCCTGCTGTTGGAGGAGGCGTCGAGGCAGGCCGGCCTGCTGGTGCTGGGCAGCCGGGGGCACGGCGGCTTCGCCGGCCTGCTCGCCGGTTCGACCGCCGTCGCCGTCACCGCGCACGCGCACTGCCCGGTGGTGGTGGTCCGTGGCCGCCCAACCGGGGGCGACCGGGCCGGACACGTCGCGGTCGGCGTGGACGGCTCGGAGCATTCCCTGCTGGCCCTCGGCTTCGCCTTCGAACAGGCGGCCCTGCACCAGGTACCGCTGCACGTGGTCCGGGCCTGGCAGCCCCGACGTGACCAGTGGCACCTCGACGGCGAGCAGGCCCGGGACGCGGCGCTGGCCGAGCACCGCGCCGAGTTGGACGAGGCGCTGCGCCGCTGGCAGGGCACCTTCCCCGACGTCGAGGTCACGGTCGAGACGGCGGCTGCGGCCCCGGCCGGTCTGCTCATCGACGCCAGCCGAAACGCGCGCCTGATCGTGGTCGGCACCCGGGGGCGCGGTGGGCTGCGCGGCATGCTGCTCGGCTCGGTCAGCCAGCAACTCATCCAGCACGCCCACTGCCCGGTGGCGGTGGTCCGGGAACGCTGAGACAGCACGCGGACCACGCGGGTCAGGTCGACCCGCGTGGTCCGGCACCGAGCGCGCGTAGCGCGTTGAGGATCACCAGCACGTCGATGCCCTCCTGGACGAACGCGCCCGCCACGGGTGGTAGCTGCCCGGCCGCCGCGAAGCCCATCGCCAGCAACGCCAGACCCATGCCCACGGTGGCGCTCTGCACCGCGATCCGGCGGGCGTACCGGGCCACCTCGACCGCGTCGGCCAGCGGGTCGAGGCGGTCCACGCTCAACACGGCGTCGGCGATGTCGGCCGAGGCGGTAGCTCCCGTCGTGCCCATCGCCACACCGACGCTCGCCTCCGCCAGTGCCGGGGCGTCGTTCACCCCGTCGCCGACCATCACCGTCACCGCGTGGTCCGTCTCGGCACGGACCCGGCTCGCCTTCTCCTGCGGGGTGCACCGGGCCAGCACGTCGTCGACGCCCACCGCAGCGGCGACCCGGTGGGCGTCCTCGGGCCGGTCCCCGGTGACCATCACGATCCTGGTGAGCCCGGCGGCACGCAGCCGGTCCACGGTCCGGCGGGCGTCGGGGCGTACCGGATCCTCCAGTAGGACCACGCCGAGCAGCTCGTGCTCGTCGGCCACCCAGGCCGACGACTGGCCCGCCGATTCGGCCCGGCGGCGGGCCTGCTCGGCCCAGCCGGGCAGCTCGCCGTGGAACTGCCCGACCCGGACCTGCCGGCCGTCCACCCGCCCGCTGACCCCCTGGCCCGGCTCCTCGGTCATCTCCGTCGGGGTGACCAGCCGCAGGCCACGGTCGGCGGCGGAGCGCACCAACGCCGCCGCGAGCACGTGCGGGGACAACTGTTCCACCGAGGCGGCCAGCCGCAGTACCTCCTCGGGGTCGCCGCCGGGCGCCACGGCGGTGTCGACGACCCGGGGACGCCCGGCGGTGAGCGTGCCGGTCTTGTCCACCAGCAGGGTCCGTGCCCGCCCCAGGACCTCCAGCGAGCCGCCGTCGCGCACCAGCACCCCGCGCCGGGCCGCCCGGGACAGCCCGGAGACGATGGCGATCGGGGTGGCCAGCAGCAACGGGCACGGGGTCGCCACCACCAGCACCGCCACCGCCCGCAGGAACTCGCCGGAGGCCAGCCAGCCCACCCCGGCCAGCACCAACGTGAACGGTACGAAGGCGGCGGCGTAACGATCGGCCAGCCGCACCATCGGCGCCTTGCGGGCCGTCGCCTCCTCGGCCAACCGCACGATCCCGGCGTACGTGCTGTGCTCGGCGTTCGCGACCGCCCGCAGCCCGAAGGCGGCTCCGGCGTTGACCACCCCGCTGCTCAGCCGTTCCCCGGCTGCCCGCTCGACGAGGCGGGACTCCCCGGTGACCACCGACTCGTCGAGCGTAGCGGCGGTTTCGGTGACACCGTCGACGGCGACCACGTCACCCGGGCCGACCAGCAGCCGGTCGCCGACCGTCACCTGGTCCACCGGCACCACCTCGACGCCGCCGTCGGGGCTGCGCCGTCGTGCGGTACGCGGTGCCCGCTCCAGCAGCGCCCGCAGGTCACGGGTCGCCCGACGTTGTGCGTACGCCTCCAGGGTCCGACCGGTGGCCAGCATCACGGCGACCACCGCGCCGGCCAGGTACTCGCCGACCACCAGCGCGCCGCCCAGTGCCAGCACGGCGATCACGTCCACGCCGAACTGCCGTCGCAGCAGCTCGCGCAGCACCGCCCCGGCGGCGGGCAGCAACGCGGCGAGGGTCGCCACCGCCCACCCGGCGTCGGCGACGCCCGGGTATCCGGCCAGTCGTGCCACCGCACCCGTCGCCACCAGCAGCGTGAGTGCGGTCAGCGGAGTCCACAGCCACCAGCTCCGACGCCGCGAACCGTCGGTCCCGGGCCGGGCCGGTTGCGCCGGCAGGCACTCGTTGGCGTCTCGCTTTCCCACCTACGGATCGTCCCAACACGTGGGGTGTCCCGTCGGGTGGTCCGGCTCAGAAGTCGCCGGCGCAGGTCCCGCCCGTTCGGGGCAGGCGGGTCGTGCGGGCCGGCGACCGATGCAGCAGGATGAACCGGACCGTACCCACGGCCGTACCGGAGTGCGGCACCATGGCAGAGACGGAAAGGTCGTGAGGATGAGCCACCAGACGCCGGCTACCCACCGCCCGCTGACCACCGCCCTCGCGGAGGCCGCCGCGATGGCCGGTCACGCGCCGTCGGTACACAACAGTCAGCCGTGGCGCTGGCGCGTGCTGCCCGACGCGTTGGAGTTGCGGGTGGCGCCGGACGACCGGCTGGCCGCCACCGACCCGCATGGGGAGCTGGTCACCCTCAGCTGCGGTGCGGCACTGCACCACGCCCGGCTGGCGCTGGCCGCCGAGGGTTGGACGACCAGTGTGCAGCGGATGCCCGACCCGGGCGACCCGGACCTGCTCGCCCGGCTCACCGAGCCACGGGCCACCGGGGCCGACCCGGACGCGATGCGGTCGGTGCAGTGCATGCAGGTACGCCACACCGACCGGCGGCCGGTCAGCGACGAGCAGGTCCCCGCCGAGGCGTTGAACAGCATCGTGTCGGCTGCCGGCCGGGAGGGGGCCCAGCTGGAGATCCTCGACCGCGATCAGGTGCTGCACCTGGCGGCCTCCGCGTCCCGCGCCGCCACGATCGAGGCGGACGACTCCGGGCTGCGGGAGGAGCTGGAGTACTGGACGAGCCGCTCGGGCGGCGTCGGGCTCACCCCGGAGGTGCTGCCGGAGCAGCCCGCACAGACCACCGTGCCGGGTCGGGACTTCGGCCGTCCCGGCACCCTGCCGGTCGGGCCGGGGCACGACCAGGCGGCGTCCTACGGGGTGCTCTACGGCGACGAGGACGAGCCGGTCGCCTGGCTCCGCGCCGGTGAGGCGCTGTCGGCCGCCTGGCTGACCGCCACCCGGCTGGGGGTCTCGGTGGTGCCGCTCAGTGGCGTGGTGGAGGTGAGCACCACCCGGCAGACCCTACGCGGGGTGCTCTCCGGGCTCGGCTACCCGTACCTCGTCCTGCGCCTCGGGATCGCCGACCCGGACCACGCCGGTCCGCCGCACACCCCGCGACTGCCTCGCGAGCAGGTGGTGGACACCTCCGCCGTCACCGGCGACGCCGGGTAACCGCACCGGGACGTTTCCGTATCACCGGGCCCCGGCTAGCATCGCCGGGTGACCGTCGGCGCGCCCAACCCCCGGAACGAGCCTCCGTCGCTCGGCCTCAGCCCGCTGTCCCGGGTCCGCCTGGACGAGCTACTCCAGGAGATGCTGGACCGGGTCGGCGAGGTGGTGACCAGCCGGGAACGGTTACGGGCGCTGCTCGACGCGGTCGTCGGCATCGGCACCGATCTGGATCTGCGCAGCACCCTTACGCGCATCGTGCAGGCGGCCTGTGACCTGGCCGGCGCCCGCTACGGCGCGCTCGGGGTGATCGGCTCCGACCGGATGCTGCACGACTTCATCACCCACGGCATCTCCCCCGAGCTGCACGCCAAGATCGGTGACCTGCCGCACGGCCGGGGCGTGCTCGGCCTACTCATCGACGATCCGAAGCCGTTGCGGATGCCGGACATCACCCAGCATCCGAACTCCTACGGCTTCCCGCCGCACCATCCGCCGATGCACACCTTCCTCGGCGTGCCGGTCCGCATCCGCGACCAGGTCTTCGGCAACCTCTACCTCGCCGAGAAACAGGGCGGGACCGAGTTCACCGACGACGACGAGGAGATCGTCGTGGCGCTCGCCGGGGCGGCCGGGGTGGCGATCGAGAACGCCCGGCTGTACGCGCTGGCCCACCGCCGGGAACGCTGGCTCTCCGCCACCGCGGAGATCACCTCGCTGCTGCTCGGTGAGGTACGCCGCACCGACGCGCTGACCTTGGTGGCGCGCCGTGCCCGGGAGGTCGCCGAGGCCGAGTTGGCCCTCGTGCTGATCTACGACGAGGAGGCGGACCATTTCACCGTGGAGGTCGTCGACGGTGTCGGCGCCCAGCCCCGCGCGTTGGTCGGCACGGTGCTGCCAGCGGCCGACACCAGCTTCGCCGCTCCGGTGGCCCAGGGGCGACACGACCTGGTGGAGGACCTGGCCCATGCCGCGCCGTGGCCGGCGGTGCTGCGCACCGGGCCGGCGGTGATCTCGCCGCTGGCCACCGCCGACACCCTGCACGGTGCGCTGGTGATCGCGCACCGCGTCGACCACAGCGGTGTCTCCGACGACGACATGACCCTGCTGGGCAGCTTCGCCAACCAGGCCGCGCTGGCCATGGAACGTGCCCGGGGCCAGGAGGAACGCGAGCAGTTGGTGGTCCTTGAGGACCGCGAGCGGATTGCCCGGGACCTGCACGACGTGGTGATCCAGCGGCTGTTCGCCACCGGCCTGCAACTACAGAGCGCGGTGCCGCTGGCGGCGCGCTCGGAGGTGGCCAAGCGGATCAACGCCGCGGTCGACGACCTGGACACCACGATCAAGGACATCCGCCGCACCATCTTCGAGCTGCGTACCCCGATGAGCGCGGCGTTGCGCACCGAGATCCGCGAGGCGGTGGAGGCCGCCGCCGAGTTGCTGGGCTTCCGGCCCAGGCTGGAGTTGACCGGGCCGATCGACAGCGCGGTGCCGGACGAGGTCCACCCCGAACTCAGCGCCGTGCTCCGCGAGGCGCTGTCCAACGCGGTACGCCACGCCCAGGCCACCACGGTGTCGGTGGCGGTACGCGTCGACGCCGCCCAGGTCACCGTCACCGTCACCGACGACGGGGTGGGATGCGACCCGGCCGCCGCCCGGGGCGGGTTGGTGAACCTGCGTGAGCGCGCCGAACGACACGGGGGCACCTTCGAGGTACGCGCTGCCGAACCGCACGGCACCGAACTGCTCTGGTCGATCCCGCTGCCCGCCTGAGCACGCCGCGAGCCGGAGCGGCCCGGTGGACGGGTCAGCGGGTCTTGCCGAGCAGGCGGGTGGCCAGCACGGCGGCCTGGGTACGCCGCTCCAGGCCGAGCTTGGCCAACACACTGGAGACGTAGTTCTTCACCGTCTTCTCGGCCAGGAACATCTTGCCGGCGATCTCCCGGTTGGTCAGCCCCTCGGCGACGTACTCCAGGATCCGCCGTTCCTGCTCGGTGAGGGACTGCAACTCGCGGGGCTGTTCCACCCCGCTGCGGATGCGGTCGAGCACGCGGGTGGTGATCGCCGGGTCGAGCAGCGACTGACCGGCCGCCACCCGGCGTACCGCGTCGACCAGGTCGGTGCCGCGGATCTGCTTGAGCACGTACCCGGAGGCACCGGCCATGATCGCCGCGAACAGCGCCTCGTCGTCCTCGTACGAGGTGAGGATCAGTCCCTTGATCGTGGAGTCCACGGCCCGGACGTCCCGGCACACGTCGATGCCGTTGCCGTCGGGCAGCCGGGCGTCGAGGATCGCCACGTCGGGACGCAGCGCCGGGATCCGGCGGGCCGCCTCCTGGGCCGAGCCGGACTCGCCGACGACCTCTATGTCACCGCTGGCGTGCAGCAGGTCGGCGAGACCACGACGTACGACCTCGTGGTCGTCAAGCAGGAACACCCGGATCATCCTCCCTTTCTACCCGCCTACGCCCACCCATCGCACGGGCCAAAGGTCCCAACCCACCCGGCTTCGGGGCTGCGCCGGGCGCGAATCTCCTGATCAAGAAGCTCGGTGGGGGCGGGGTGGCCTGCGGTTTCGGGACGTGTGGCCCTGCTGGTCAAGGGGACTCGGGGCGCACCGTGGGGGTACCAGGGCGAAGGGAGGGGGCCGACCATGGAAACCGGCTACACCGTCGATCAGCTACGGACCGCCGCGACCGACGCGATCCGCGCACCGTCCATGCACAACGTCCAACCGTGGCGGTTCCGGCTGCGCGACGGTGGGATCGAGGTCCTGCTGGACCCGACCCGGCGGCTGCCCGCCACCGACCCGAGCGGTTGGGGTGCCCGCATCGCCGGTGGGGCGGCGTTGTTCAATCTGCGCCTCGCCCTGGCGGTGGCCGGCATCCCGGCGAAGGTGCGGCTGCGTCCGTACCCGGCGGAGCCGGACGTGCTGGCCCGGCTGGTACCGGACCTGCCGCAGCGTCCCAGCCCCGCCGAGCAGAACCTCTACGCGGCCATTCCGCGCCGGTTCAGCAACCGCGCCCCCTTCTGGCCCGAACCGGTCCCGGCCGACTCCCGCTGGCGGCTGGGCGAGGCGGCCCGTGCCGAGCACTGCTGGCTGGAACTGTTGATCGGGGTGAGTGCGGTCAACGCGTTCGCCGAGATCGCCCGCAGCGCGCACCGGGTCCTCGAACGCGATCCCGCCTACCGGGCGGAGCGCGAGGCATGGGTACGCGCCAGACCCGAGCCGGACGGCGTCCCGGTCACCGCCAGCGGCCCCCGGGCCGAGTCGCAGGACCTGCTGCCGTCGCGTGACTTCGGCGGTACCCAGCGGTTGCCCGGCCGCGACTTCGAGCCGGAGCCACTCGTGGCGGTGCTCGGTTCGGCCGGTAACACCGCCGTCGACCAGGTGGTGGCGGGTCAGGCGTTGCAGCGGGTGCTGTTGACCGCCACCGAGGCCGGGCTGTCCGTGTCGCTGCTGTCCCAACCGATCGAGGTGCCTTCTGCCCGGGAACAGATCCGGGTGTCGCTGGGGCGGTTCGGCACGCCGCAGATGGTGATGCGGATCGGGTACGGCCAGCCGGGTCGGCCCACCCCGCGCCGCCCGGTGTCGGAGGTGCTGGACCTGCCGGTGTACCCGACCGACGGCAGCCGCGACGGTCGACGACTCACGGGCGAGCAGGTAAGACGGTAGGTGCCGTGCCCGGCGGACGGCGTGGGCGTCCGCCGGACACGGCAGGGCGGTGCCGCGGGCACGGCGGGCACCACCAGCCAATTCCTTGGTGAAAGGACGGCAAGTCCCATCGTCGTGCCCGCCCGGATGCCACGTCAATAACTTCCGGAAAAATATCGGTACCCGGTCAGACAGCGGCGGCGCTGTCCCGGATGACGAGCTCGGTCGCCAACTCCACCCGAGGGCTCTCCACCTTCTCCCCACGAGCCAGACGCAACACCGTCCGAGCAGCCAACATCCCCATCTCGGCCAGCGGCTGCCGCACCGTGGTCAACGGCGGAGAACACCACCGCACCTCCGGCAGGTCGTCGAAACCCACCACGCTGATGTCGTCCGGCACCCGCAAACCCCGCTGCCGAACCGCCTCGTACACACCCAACGCCATCTGGTCACTCGACGCGAAAATCGCCGTCGGCGGCTCGCTCAACCCGAGCAACCGCAGCCCACCGTTGAACCCGGCCTCGTGGTAGAAGTCGCCCGGGCAGATCAGGTCCTCGTCGAAGGGCAGGCCGGCGGCGTCCAGGGCGGCCCGGTAGCCGTCCATCCGGGCCCGGCTGCACATCAGCTGCGATGGCCCGGCGATGAACCCGATCCGCCGATGCCCCAACCCGATCAGATACTCCGTCGCCCGCAGGCCACCGGCCCAGTTGGTGGCACCGATCGTCGTCGCCTCCCGGGCCGGGAGGCCGTCCGCGTCGACGATCACCACCGGGATGTTCAGCCGGCGCAGCTCGTCCTGTAGGGGCGGCTCCACCATCGAGGTCACGAAGATCACGCCTTCGGTGCCCCGACGGCGCATGCCGTCGAGCCACTGCTCCGCCGAGGAGGTCCGACGGTGGATGGCCGACACCACGGTGCCCACCCCGGCAGCGTGGGCCACATCCTCCACACCCCGAATGATCTCCACCGCCCACGGGCTGTCCAGATCATTGAAGACCAGGTCCACCAACCCCGAACTAGCCCGCATACTCGGCGGCCGACGCCGGTAACCATGCCGCGTCAGCAACTCCTCCACCCGCTCACGGGTCTGCGGAGCCACATCCGAACGACCATTGATCACCCGGGAAACCGTCGGCACCGACACCCCCGCCAGGTCCGCTATCGCGGAGATTGTGATCTTCCGGGTGTCTCTGGCAACCACGGCACTCCCCTACCAACCGGTACGGCGACAGCCCGCACCGTTCCCGGTACGGCTAGGGCGGGCAACTAGCCGCCCGCCCACACCCTAGTGCCGGAAATTTCACTCGACTATCGGTAGTTGGCGCAGTTCACTCCGAAGAAACGTGATCAACACGTGGCGCGGCGGCGCTGTCCCGGATGACGAGCTCGGTCGCCAACTCCACCCGAGGACTCTCCACCTTCTCCCCACGAGCCAGACGCAACACCGTCCGAGCAGCCAACATCCCCATCTCGGCCAGCGGCTGCCGCACCGTGGTCAACGGCGGAGAACACCACCGCACCTCCGGCAGGTCGTCGAAACCCACCACGCTGATGTCGTCCGGCACCCGCAAACCCCGCTGCCGAACCGCCTCGTACACACCCAACGCCATCTGGTCACTCGACGCGAAAATCGCCGTCGGCGGCTCGCTCAACCCGAGCAACCGCACCCCGCCGGAGAACCCGGCCTCGTGGTAGAAGTTGCCCGCCTGGATGAGCCGGTCGTCGATCGAGATCCCGGCGGCCTCCAGGGCCGCCCGGTAGCCGTCTATCCGGGCCCGGCTGCACATCAACTGCGGCGGCCCGGCGATGAACCCGATCCGCCGATGCCCCAACCCGATCAGATACTCCGTCGCCCGCAGGCTTCCCGCCCAGTTGGTGGCACCGATGGTCGGCGCGTCCTGAGCGGGAACACCAGCGGGATCGACGATCACGGCGGGGATGTTCAGCCGACGCAACTCCGCCTGCTGCGGCGGTTCGAGGGTGGAGGTCACGAAGATGACCCCCTCGGTGGAGCGGGTCCGGATGTTGTCCAGCCACTGCTTGGCCGAGGAGGAACGCCGGTGGATGGCCGACACCACGGTGCCCACCCCGGCAGCGTGGGCCACATCCTCCACACCCCGAATGATCTCCACCGCCCACGGACTGTCCAGATCATTGAAGACCAGGTCCACCAACCCCGAACTAGCCCGCATACTCGGCGGCCGACGCCGGTAACCATGCCGCGTCAGCAACTCCTCCACCCGCTCACGGGTCTGCGGAGCCACATCCGAACGACCATTGATCACCCGGGAAACCGTCGGCACCGACACCCCCGCCAGGCGGGCGATGGCCGCGATGGTCACCGTCCGGTTGTCGTTGGCAGCCATGCGCCTCCCTCTCTCGCTCATCCACTGACGCTGCCGGCGAGGTGCCGGCGCTGACAATCGGCGGCATGGCGTCCGTGCCCCGGCACACCCGCTACTTCTGCTTCTTCGCGACCCTGGTGATGTCCTTGACGATCTGGTCCGGCCGCTTCTTGCCGGCGATCAGCTCGGCCACGCTCTCGTTGACCTGCTGACCCACCGCCGGCGGGTACGCCTGGTCGAGGTAGAGCTGGAAGCCGGTCGCGATGCCGAGGTTAGCCGCCACGACCTGGTTGTTCAGGTCCTTGATGCCACCGGCCGCGGCCTGGTTGGTGGGCAGCACCGCACCGGTCTGGGCGGCCCGCCGCTGGTTCCTCGCCTGCAGCAGCGTCCGCAGGAAGTCAACCGTGGAGGCCGGCGCGTCGCGGCCGACCACGAAGCCGTTTCCGCCGCCGAACGCGTCGGTGGCCGAGCCCTTGCCGTTCTCCACCGCCGGGAAGGGGAAGAAGGCGAGCCGGTCGCCGAGGCCACGCTTGCTGCTCGACGAGGAGGCCTGCACCGACGGGGCCCACTGGCCCATCAGCTCCATGGCGGCGTCCTCGTTGCCCATCGTCGCGGCCTGCCCGGTCTCGGACCCGTACTCCGCGCGCAGGAAGCCCTTCTGGAACGGCTCCATCTCGACCAGTTCCCGCAGGCGCTCGCCGGCGGCGATGAAGACCGGGGTGTTGAAGTTGCTGTCCTCTGCCGCGGCCTGCAGCGCCTCCAGCCCGCCGATCCGCATCGCCAGGTACGCCCAGTAGTAGTGACCCGGCCACTTGTCCTTGCCACCGAGCGCGATCGGGGCGATGTTGACGGCCTTGAGCTTCGTGACCGCCTCCAGCAGCTCGCCCCAGGTCTTCGGTGGCGTCTCGATACCGGCCTTGGCGAAGTGGTCCCGGTTGTACCAGAAGCCGACCATGCCGATGTCGAACGGGATGCCGTAGATCTTGTCGTCGACCGTGTACGGCTGCAACGAGGCGGGCAGCAGCTGCCCGATCCATCCCTGGACCTCGCCGGTGATGTCCTTGACCAGACCGGCCTCGACCTGCTGTCGCAGTGCGCCGCCACCCCATGACTGGAACAGGTCCGGCGGCATGGCCGCCTCGACCGCGCCGTTCAGTTTGGTCTTGAACGCCTCGACCTCCAGCGGATGCACATCGATCGTGACGTTGGAGTGTGCGTTCTCGTACTGCCGTGCCATATCAGCCCAGACGCTGAGCATCGGCTCGGCGTCCTGGACGTGCCACCACCTGATCTTCTGCGGGCTTGCGGAAGCGCCGCTGTCCCCATCCCCGCAGGCGCCGAGCAGGAGCGCGCCGGCGCCTGCGCCGGCCAGCCCCAGCAGCGACCGGCGGGAGAGGTGCGATGTCATGGTTCATCCCTTCGGGAGGCGTGATGCGCGGAGGGAACACCGCCGCGATCGGCGGCGGCCATGAAAACGGGATCGCAAGTTTCGCTTCGATACCGATATTTTCGAGATGATTGCGGGCACGTTACGACGGCCCTACGTCGCCGGTCAAGGGGGTGTCGCGAGCGGACGCCAGCCGATACCGTGAGCCCAATCTTGGCACTTCCGGAGTATTTCCGGGAAGAAACCGGGATCGTGACCTGAAGGAGTCGAACATGTCGACCGAGATCGCAGACGTGGCTATCGGCCGGTCGATCCGCAACCCCGTCCTGTCCGGCTTCCATCCGGACCCGTCCATTCTGCGGGTCGACGACGACTACTACCTGGCAACCTCGACCTTCGAGTGGTACCCCGGCGTCCGGGTGCACCACTCGAAGGACCTCGTCCACTGGCGGGAACTGGGCGGGATCATCACCGAACGACGCCTGCTCGACCTGCGCGGCTGCGGCGACTCCAACGGGATCTGGGCGCCGGACCTGACGTACCACGACGGGTTGTTCCACCTCGTCTACAGCGATGTCGCCAGCTTCGCCAGCGGGTACTGGGACGCGCAGAACTTCCTCACCACCGCGCCGACCATCACGGGACCGTGGTCGGACCCGGTACGGCTGCACTCGCACGGCTTCGACGCCGCGCTGTTCCACGACGACGACGGCACCTCCTGGCTGTTGGCGATGAGCGCTGACTGGCGGCCGGGTCGCGACCGCTTCGGTGGTATCGAGATTCAGCAGTATGACCGGGTCAAGCGGCAACTGGTCGGACGACCCCGGATCATCTTCACCGGCACCGAGGCGGGGCTGACCGAGGGACCGCACATCTACCGCCACGACGGCTGGTACTGGCTGGTCACCGCCGAGGGCGGCACCAGTTGGGAACACCAGGTCACCGTCGCCCGGTCACGGGACCTGTTCGGACCGTACGAGGTGGACCCGGCCGGACCACTGATCACCTCGGTGGGTCGGCCCGACCTGACGTTGCAGAAGGCCGGCCACGGCAGCCTGGTCCGCACCCAGCGCGGCGAGTGGTACCTGGCCCACCTGGTGGCCCGCCCCTACAGTCCGCTCGGCAACTGCGTCCTCGGCCGGGAGACCGCGATCCAGAAGGTGGACTGGTCGCCGGGCGGCTGGCCGTGCGTTCCCGGCCGGGTTCCGGCCGACGAGATCCCGGCCCCGGACCTGCCGGCCCATCCGTGGCCCGACGAGCCGACCACCGATCACTTCGACGCCCCCCAACTGGGCCCCGGCTGGTCGACGCTGCGCCGGCCGGCCACGGACGACTGGATCGACCTGCGTTCCCGCCCGTCGCACCTGCGCGTGTACGGCGGCCAGTCCCCGGTCGGCAAGCAGACCCCGAGCCTGGTGGCGCGGCCGGTGGGAGCGGTCCGCTGCTCGCTGGAGACCCTCGTCGAGTTCGACCCGGGCGACCACCGGCACCTGGCGGGGATCACCGGCTACTACAACACCGAGAACTGGCACCATCTCTACCTGACCCGCGCCGACGACGGACGGGCCGTGCTGGAGCTGCTCACCTGCGACGGGGGGCACCGCACCGCGTACCCGCAGCTGACCGTCGACACCGGAGGCCGACTGCGGGTGGGCCTGCGGGTCACCTTCGACGGCCCGGCGCTACGCTTCGCGTACGACCTGGGTGACGGCTGGCAGGACCTGCCGGTGGAGTTGGACGCCACCATCCTCTCCGACGAACACGCGGCCCGGATCGTCGACGGCGAACCGGCGGCCTGGGGCTTCACCGGCGCCCTGCTCGGCATCTGGGTGCAGGACATCGGCGGCGACGGCCGCTACGCCGACTTCGACTACGCCACCTATCTCGAACACTGATCCGGTCGGCCCGGCGGCGCACGACCGTCGGGGCGACCCACCCGCTGTCGCGGGCCCTTGACCCGGGCCGGCTCGAACCCGTCACGGAACCCTCGGGAGCGAGCCGGCCCGGCCTCGTTCACAAGGTGTGTCGGGAGGTTGACCGACCGCCACAAACGCGGGGATGGATCCGGAAGTTTCCGGTTTGAATCCGGACGTTCCCGCAGTGCACACGGGCAACTTCCGGAATTTTTCGAGGTTGACGGGGGGCATCGATGGCCCTAACGTTTCGGCCAAGTTACCGATCGACATCCGGAAAAATATCGGTGGCTTCCGCGACCGCTCGCGACCGGCCACCGCCCCACGCACCGCCTCCGACCTGCTCAGCACCGGCCCGGAACCTGCACTTCATGATCGACACCTGTCGATCGGAGATCGAGAGGACCGCAGATGAAGTTGAGACGGTGGATGACCGTCGGCACGGTCGCCGTGGTGACCGCGGCGACGTTGAACATGGTGCCGGCCACCGCCGGACGGCCGTACGACCCGACCGCGCAGACCCTCGGCGCTCTCGGCCTGCGCCACGGCCTCCAGATCGGCACCGCGGTCAGCATGGACGCCCTCAACGACAAGGCCGACCCGGAGTACCGCAAGATCACCGCATCCGAGTTCGTCTCCGTCACCGCCGAGAACGCGATGAAGTGGGAGAGCCTCGAACCCACCCGTGGCACCTACAACTGGGGTCCGGCCGACCAGCTCGTCGAGTTCGCCAAGCGCAACCGGCAGAGCGTACGCGGACACGTGCTCGTCTGGCACAACCAGCTCCCGCAGTGGCTGACCGACGGGGTCGCCGACGGCTCCATCAGCAAGCAGGAGCTGCGCGAGCTGCTGCGCAAGCACATCACCACCGTGGTCAAGCGCTACAAGGGCAAGGTCTGGCAGTGGGACGTCGTCAACGAGGCGGTCAGCGACCCGTGGGACAACCCACCCACCCTGCACTACAAGGGCTTCTGGGCGGAGCACCTCGGCCCCGGCTACCTCGCTGACGCCTTCCGGTGGGCCCGCGCCGCCGACCCCAAGGCGCTGCTGTTCTACAACGACTACAACATCGAGGCGTTCGGCTCCGGCAACCCCGCCGACGACAAGACCCAGTTCGTCTACGACATGGTCAAGCGGCTGCGCGCCCAGGGCGTACCGATCGACGGCGTCGGCGCGCAGGGCCACCTCGGCACCCAGTACGGCAACTTCAGCACCTTCCAGGTGACCGAGGCGTTGAAGAAGTTCACCGCGCTCGGGGTGGCGACCGCGTTCACCGAGGTCGACGTCCGCAGCCAGGTGACCGAGGCCGTCCAGGACGGCAACTCCGAGGAGATCAACCCCAGGTTGCAGGCCTCGGCCGCCAACCACAGCGTGCTGTTGAAGGCGTGCCTGGCCGTCCGCAGCTGCCTCTCGTACACCGTCTGGGGCTTCAGCGACAAGCACTCCTGGGTGCCGGGCTGGTTCAGCGACCCGCCCGAGGGCCTGGCCACCATCATGGATGAGAACTACCAGCCCAAGCTGGCCTACCACGAGATCAAGTCCGACCTGATCCTCGCCGGCCCGCCGTACGTCCTGCCCCGCATCGCACCCAAGCCCCGCCGCTGACCCTCGTCACGGCGGGCGGACCAGCCATCCACCACCACCAGCGGGCCGTGTGGGGCGGTCAACCGCCCCACACGGCCCACCTAAAGCGGGAGGTCCGACCGATGACGTCCACAACCCATCCCCTACGCCCACCGCGTGCCGCGTCCGGGTTGGGCGCCGGACCGCCACCGGTACGACCGACCGAGGTCATCGGCGCCGACCACACCGTCTGTCTCACCTTCGACGATGGCCCACACCCGGAACACACCCCACACCTCCTCGACGTCCTGGCCGCACACCGCGTCCAGGCGATCTTTTTTGTGCAGGGTGACCGTGTCATCGAGCACCCCGAGCTGGTGCGCCGGATCGTCGCGGCCGGACACACGCTGGGCAACCACAGCATGCACCACGACGACATGAGCACCTGGGCCGCCGGCCGGATCGCCTCGGACCTGCTGGAGACCAACGCGGTCATCCGGCACGCCGTACCGCACGTCCG
Source organism: Micromonospora sp. DT48 (assembly GCF_049844495.1). Taxonomy (NCBI): domain Bacteria; kingdom Bacillati; phylum Actinomycetota; class Actinomycetes; order Micromonosporales; family Micromonosporaceae; genus Micromonospora; species Micromonospora sp. DT48. The sequence continues at coordinate 537,607 of NZ_JBNCLE010000005.1, read as the reverse complement.
GGTCCGCTACTTCCGCGCACCGTACGGCGCCTGGGGTCAGACCCCCGGCGTGGCGACGGCGCTCGGGATGCGGCCGATGGGTTGGCGGCTGGCCGTGATGGACTGGGAGACACCCGGCACGGACGAACTGCTGCGGCGGCTCGTCGAGGGTGTCGCACCCGGTGCGGTGGTACTGCTGCACGACGGCGGCGGTGACCGCAGCCAGACCGTCGACGCCGTCGACCGGGCCATCCCCGAACTGCGCGCGGAGGGTTGGCGTTTCGCGCTGCCCGCAGGCGCGGACGCGCGCTGAGGGCACCCGACCCGCTGCCGCCCGTCGAGACCACCGGCTCAGCTGTGCGGCCGAGACCGCCGCACAGCTACCGTCGACTGTCGCGTGCCTGAGCGACATTCCCGAGCCGCGCGCCCAGGCACGGAATCGAGTGTCTGTGTGGCTGCGTGCGGCCCGTCGAACCCGGCGCGATCGCGCCCGGCAGGGCCAGCCTCGCGAAAGATGGTGGGCGATACTGGGTTTGAACCAGTGACCTCTTCCGTGTCAAGGAAGCGCGCTCCCACTGCGCCAATCGCCCGTGGTGATCGGCGGCACCCACAGGTGCGGCCGGACTGCGAGCGGACGACGGGATTCGAACCCGCGACCCTCACCTTGGCAAGGTGATGCGCTACCAACTGCGCTACGTCCGCATGCCCCCGGCAGTGCCGGCGACGCAGGTAACTCTACCCGATGACAAGATCGCGGGGAGTGCCGCCCCCGGCAGGTACGTGATTGCGCCGCTCATCCCCCGGGTACAGACCTCTCTCGACAGCACACCGCACCCCCGGACAAAGGAGGCTGTCGTGGGTATCGGCACCAGCATCTTTCTGTTGGCGCTCGGCGCCATCCTCACCTTCGCGGTCAACGCCAGCATCGGTGGCCTCGACCTGGACGTCGTCGGCTGGATCCTGATGGCCGCCGGCGTACTCGGTCTGATCATGACGACGCTGGTCTGGGGCCGCCGTCGCCAGACGGTCGCCACCAGCGACGAGCCGGTGGAGTACCGCCGGGTCGAGGAGCGCCGGGACGTCGCACCGCCGCTGTGACCGGTGGGCGGTCGACGGTCACCGGAGGGTGGCCGTCGACCGCCGCACGCCGGATCAGGGGCGCCCGGCGGTCAGTTCCGTGGCGACCGGCGCGTCCCAGTCGATCCGGTATCGCTGCTCCGGGCCGAGCGTGCGTTCCGGATCGAGGAACGTCCGCAACGCCAACGGCATCATCAGCCGCATCATCCGCTTCGCGATCGGGCCGACCGTCTTGGTGGAGGTGGTCTGCCGACCTCGCCGGATCACCCGCTCGACGCGCCTGCGGCGCAGCCGCTCGTACGCCTCGAACGCGGCCGACACCTCGCAGTGGTCCCGCAGGCAGCGGGCCAGCTGCACGGCGCTCTCCACGGCCAACGACGCCCCCTGACCGGAGCTGGGCGAGGGGGCGTGCACCGCATCGCCCACCAGCACCATCCGGCCGCCGTGCCAACGCGGCACCGACGGCATGCTCTCGATCGACCCGATGGCCACCAGGTCGTCCGGCTCGGTGTGCGCGAGCACCTGCCCGGCCGGCACGTCGTCGGCGAACACCTCCCGCAGCCGGTGCAACCACTGCTGCCGTGGGATCCGGCTCGCCTCGGCGTAGCTGGTCGGCCGGCGGTCCGGCACGTTGGCGAACCAGGCGGTGCGGCCGTCCGGCTGCACCCAGTAGCCGAAGAAGGCCCGGGAGCCGAAGACGAAGTACATCGCGTCCGGTTCGGCGTCGGGCACCGCGTACCGGGCCGCGCCGCCGAGGTTCAGCAGGGGCAGCACCTGCGGCCCGGGGGCCTGCGGGTCGATGAGCGTACGCACCCGGGACCGGATGCCGTCCGCACCGACCAGCACGTCGGCGCTGGCGGTGGAGCCGTCGGCGAACCGGGCGAGCACCCCGTCCCCGTGCTGCTCGGCATCGACCAGCCGCTTGTCGTACCCGATGCGTACGCCCTGCGCCTCGGCCCGCTCCCGGAGCACCCGGGCGAGGTCGTCCCGCCACAGTCCGAGGGTGACCGGTTCGACCGCCACGTGCGGGAAGGCGCCGATGCGGCCCCCGCCGCCGTCGGTGACCACGGTGCGTCGCATCGGTAGGCCGACACCCTCGACGGACTGCTCGGCGTCGACGCAGCGCAGCGCGGCCAGCCCGTTGGGGGCGAGGGTCAGGGTCACCCCGCTCCCCTCGGCCGACGCCGGGTACGCCTCGTACACGGTGGCCTCGATCCCGGCGCGACGCAGCGCCATCGCGGTCACCGGACCGGCGATCCCGCCGCCGATCACCAGCGCGGTTCGGACGGCAGTCATGTGCGACCCCCCATGGTCTCCTGCCAGGACTTCGCATAGTCCGGCTGCTTGAGTGACTCGACCAACTCGACGACGAACCGGCGCTCCGCCTCCAGCAGCGCCAGCGAGTACTGCTCCTCGACCAGGAAGATCCACGCGACGCCGTCGGCCCGGGCCTCGTCCACGGTGGTGCGGGTCTCCTCGATCCGGCCGGCCAGCGCCGCCGACCGGCGGCGCAGCACCTCGACCGCCTCGTCGGGCGGGAGCAGGCTGAGCAACGACAGTGCGACGGCGAAGTGCGGGTACTCCTCGCGGGGCTGGGCGAGCAGGGAGCGCAGCCAGTCGTGCACCTCGTGCCGGCCTTCTTCGGTGATCGCGTACACCGTGCGCTCGGGTCGGGCGCTGTCCCGGACCGTCTCCTGGGCGGTGACGAAACCGGCCCGCGCGAGCTGCTCTATGACCATGTAGAGCGAGCTGCGGGTGTACCGGATGTGCCGGTCCTTGCCGGTCTGCTTGAGGCGTCGACCCAACTCGTAGGGATGCATCGGCTCCCACAGCAACCAGGCCAGCACAGCCAGGGCCAGCGGGTTGGGCACTCTCCGGCGTCGCTCCACCACAGCTCCTTTAGTCAGCACTGACTATCCAGGACTGACTATTGAGCCGTCAACCCGGTCCGAGGCGACATGGAGACACGAGAAAGGCCCGCCACCGGATCTCCGGTAACGAGCCTTATCTGTTGGATCTTGATGGTGGGCGATACTGGGTTTGAACCAGTGACCTCTTCCGTGTCAAGGAAGCGCGCTCCCACTGCGCCAATCGCCCTTGCTGTTCCGAGGTGGGGACGGGATTTGAACCCGCGTACACGGCTTTGCAGGCCGTTGCCTCGCCTCTCGGCCACCCCACCGAGGTTGCCCCCGTCACGCGTGGCGGCAGCTCCGAGCGGACGACGGGACTCGAACCCGCGACCCTCACCTTGGCAAGGTGATGCGCTACCAACTGCGCTACGTCCGCACGCCCCGGGCATTCCCGGTGACGGATGAGAACTCTAGCCGAGCGGTCGAACGGATGCCAAATCGGGCTCCCACCCCGGCGAGCCGGAAACTGTCCGGCTTCCGACTCTGGAGAGCCAGATCAACAGGGGTTTGGTGACGGGCCGTATCCGGCTCGATCGGATACGGTGACGAGCGTGACGAGACGTGCGGCGGAAATCCGCCTGGATGCCCTGCTGCGCACCGCATGTGACGTGATCGGGCAACGCGGGTTGGCGAACACCCGCACGGCGGATGTGGCGCAGGCCGCCGGGGTGAGCCAGGCGCTGGTCTTCTACCACTTTGCCACGAAGGAGCGGTTGCTCGCCCAGGCCTTCGCGTACGCGGTCGAACAGGATCTGGCCCGGCTCGACGCGGTGACCCGGTCCAACGCCCCGCCGCTGACCAAGCTCCGGCGGATCCTGCGCCTCTACACCCCCACCGGGCGCGCCACCTCCTGGTCCATGTGGATCGACGGTTGGGCGGAGTCCCTGCGTACCCCCGAATTGGAGAAGGTCTCCCGCAAGCTGGACCTCCGCTGGCGGCAGGACCTCGCCTCGGTGATCACCGATGGGGTCCGTGAGGGCGTCTTCGTCTGCACCGACCCGGCCGGCGCGGCCTGGCGGATCAGCGCCGTGATGGACGGCCTCGCGGTGCAGCTCGCGGTACACGACCGGGTGATCTCCCGTCGGCAGTTCGCCGAGTGGGTACGCCTGGTGACCGCCCGCGAGCTGGGGCTGGACCCGGCCCAGCTGGAGTAGCCGGGGCCTTGCGCCGACCGGGGCACGTTCGCCGGAAGTTGCCCACGCCACCGGATCCCGGCGGTTACCCACGCCAGCGACGGGAACAAGGGCCGCATGGAGCTGCTGAAGACATACCGGCGCAGCCTGGCCGATTTCACCGAGCGGGTGGAGCAGGTGCACCCCGGGCAATGGTCGGCCGTCACCCCCTGCCCCGGCTGGGACGTCCGCGCACTGGTCAACCACGTGGTCAGCGAGGAACGCTGGAGCGTGCCGCTGCTGGCCGGGCGCACCCTCGACGAGGTCGGTGACCGCTACGACGGCGACCAACTCGGCGCCGACCCGATCGCGGCCGCCCGCGAGGCGGCGTCGCAGGCCGAGGTCGCCGCCACCAGCCCGGGTGCCCTGGACCGCACCGTGCACACCTCGGCCGGTGCCATCCCCGTCGAGGAGTACCTGCGCCAACTGCTGGCCGAACACCTCGTGCACGGTTGGGACCTCGCGGTGGCGATCGGTGCGGACCCCTCGACGGACGCCGACGCGGTCGCCGAGGTGGCCCGTTGGTACTCCCACCGCATGGCGGACTACCGACGTAACGGGCTCGTCGAACCCGAGGTCGAACTGCCCGCCGGGGTCAGCGAGCAGGATCGGCTCCTGGCCGCGTTCGGCCGCGACCCCGACTGGGCACCGTGACCCGCCACGGGTGGGGCCGCACCGCCCCGGCCGGGACCGACCCACCGCCACGGTGGGGCCGGCCTGACCGCCCCCACCGTGGCCCGGGTCAACTCAGGTAACCGCCGTCGCGGGGTACCGTCCGCCACCGACTGCGCGGGCCGCCCGGCCGGTCCCACCGTCCGGGCGCCGGGCCGACCGCGTCGGTCGCGGCCTCCGGCTCACGGGTGAGCTGCCGCAGTCGCAGCAGCAGACCCACACCGAGGAAGAGCAGCAGACCGCCGAGCAGGAACGCCACCTCGGTCAGCCCGAGCCCGGTGCCGGTCTGCGACAACCGGTTGCCCGCCGCGTCGGCGGCCGGTGGATCGGCCGCCCCACCGGCGTACCCCGCGTCATCGGCGGGATCGTCCTCCTCCTCGGTCGGATCCACCGTTGGCACCTCGACGGGTTCCTCCGTCGGATCCACCGTCGGCACCTGGGACGGGGTGGGCGACGCGGTCGTGGGGCGAGCCTCGACGCCCCGGCCCACCACCTCACGGGTCGCCGTCTGACGCGACAGCAACCGCAGGTTCCGGTCGTACGCCTCGGCGGCGATACTCACCCGGCCCCGGTCGACGTCCCGGGCGAACGCGATCCGGTACTGGGCGGTGACGGTACGCCCCGGGCAGAGCGTGCCCGGGTCGAGCTGACGGTCGGTCAACCTGGCCGCGTCACCGTCGATCCGCACCTCCACCGGGAACGAACCGGTCTCCTCGATCCGGTCCACCCGCACCTGGTCCAGGCGCAGCCCCTGCACAGCCAGCACCATCGACCAACGCACCTTGATGCAGTCACCCCGGTCCGTCCGCGACACCACCGCGGAGACCGTCACCGCCCGCCCACCGGCGGTGAACCGGTCCGGCAGACCGCCGAGTTCGGTGGCGAACGCCGCGTGCGCCGGCGCGGCCATGGTCACGTCCACCCCGATGAGACATACCAGTGCCACCCCGATCCGTAGCGTGTAACGCCACAGCCTCTTCACGATCCGTCCTCCCGTCGGTTGCCTCCAGTCGCAACGCTAGGAGCGCGGCAGGCCACCCGGTAGACGGGCGTGTTCGCATGGACCGTGAAGCGAGATGCCCGATTTCACGTACGGTATTGAACCGGTAACGGATCACCCGCGACACGCCGTGCACCGGGGCGGGGGACAATCAACCGATGTCCGCGCTCTCCGCCGCCTTCGTCCGGCTACACGCCCGGCTCACGCCCGTCGCCTTCGTACCCGAGGTGCGGCTGCACCAGGCGGACGAGCCGATCGGGTTGTGGGAGCTGACCGAGGGCGAGTTCCGCAGCGACCGGCCGCCACCGTTCTGGGCCTTCGCCTGGGCCGGTGGCCAGGCCCTGGCGCGCTACGTCACCGACCATCCGGAGACGGTCGCCGGTCGCCGGGTGCTCGACCTGGCCTCCGGCTCCGGCCTGGTGGCCATCGCCGCCGCTCGGGCCGGCGCGGCCAGCGTCCGCGCGGTGGAGGTCGACGACCTGGCCGTCGCGGCCGTGGCACTCAACGCCGAGGCCAACGGGGTACGCGTCGACGCCGAACTCGGCGACATCCTCGACGGCGACGCGGGCGACGCCGAGGTCGTCCTCGCCGGTGACGTCTTCTACAGCGGGGCGATGGCCAACCGGGTCCTGCGGTTCCTGCTGCGCGCCGCCCGGGGCGGGGCGTCGGTGCTGGTCGGTGACCCGGGGCGGGCCTTCCTACCTCGGGAACGCTTCGACGAACTCGCCGCCTACGACGTGCCGGTCAGCGTGGCCCTGGAGAGCGTACGGGTGAAGCGCACCACGGTGTGGCGGTTGCGCGCCGGTCGTGCGGAGGCCGCCGACTAGCGTGACGCCGTGCTGTTCCGCAGCTGGGAGCAGGTCCCGACGACGAGCGCAGGCACCGGGGCCGGTGGCGCTCTCCCCCACTGGCCCGACGTGGCCCGGGTCGCCGACCACGTGGGCGTCGAGCACCTGCTGGTGACCCGGCACGCCCTGGTCCGGCGGGTGCTCACCGACCCCGGCACGTTCCGGCCCGACAACGCCCTGGACGCGGTGACCCCGATGCCGGTGTCCGCGCTGCGGATCCTCGCCGCGCACCGGTTCCGGCTGCCGCCGACGCTGGCCAACAACGGTGGGGCGAGCCACCCGGAGATTCGTGCCCTGGTCGCCGACGCGCTGCACCCGAAGCGGGTGGCCGACCAGCGGGACTGGCTGACCGCGCTGGTCCGCCAGCGGGTGGCCGGGCTGACCGCCGACCTGGACGCGGGCCGACCGGTCGACCTGTACGCCGGGCTCGCCGCCGACCTGCCGTTGCTGGTCCTGGCCCGCCTTGTCGAGTTGCCCGACGCCCCGGTCACGGCGGTCAAGACCTTCGCCCGCGCGGCCCTGGAACTGTTCTGGGCCCCGCTGGACGTCGACCGGCAGCAGCAGCTCGCCGTCGAGGTGGGTCGCTTCCATCGGGTGCTGCGCGAGTTCGCGGCCACCGGCGGCGGGCTGGCCGGGGCGCTGCGGGCCGCCGGGCACCCACCCGACGTGGTGGTCGGGGCGCTGTTCTTCCTGCTGGTCGCCGGTCAGGAGACCACGTCCCAGTTCCTCACCCTGCTGATGCACCGCCTCGTCGGCGAACCGGCCGTGCTCGCCGGGCTGCGGGACGGCTCGGTCGCGGTCGCCGACGTGGTCGAGGAGGGGCTACGCCTGGAACCACCGATCGTCACCTGGCGGCGGGTCGCCACCGTGGACACCACGCTGGGCGGTACGGCGGTGTCGGCGGGTAGCAGTGTGGTGCTCTGGCTGGCCCGCGCCGGACGGGACCCGGCAGTGGTGGACGCACCCGACGAGTTCCGACCCGGCCAACGCGGGTCGCGCCGGCATCTGGCCTTCGGGGCGGGAGCACACCGCTGCGTCGGCGACCAACTGGCGCGGATGGAGGCCGCGACGGTGGTGACCGAGGTGGCCCCGCTGCTGGCCGGGGTCCGTGTGCTCCGCGCACCCTGGTACCCGGACAACCTCACCTTCCGGATGCCTGACACCTTCGTGGTGCGGCGCTGAGCCACCCCGTCGGGACCTGCCTCAGCCGGTCTCGTCGGCCCAGGCCCGCCAGTCGTCGAGGACCCCGTACAGCGCCGGGGTGAGCCAGCCCGGCGCGGAACGCCGGAACACTCCCGGGTCCATCGACCCGGCCCCGGCGGGCAGCGCGCCGAGCAGGTTCGGCAACAGATCAGCGAGGTTGGCCCAGTGCACCAACTCGGGGTCGTTCGGCCAGGCGCCGATCACCACGCCGGACGGTACGGCCCGCCGCTCCAGGGCCTCCAGGGTGAGCGCGGTGTGGTTGAGGGTGCCCAGCCCGGCGCGGGCCACCACCACCGCCGAGGCGCCCAGCGACACGGCCAGGTCGGCCACCGTCCACGGCTCCCCCGAGGGCCGCAGCCCCATCGGCACGAGCAGCCCACCGGCCCCCTCGACGAGCACCAGGTCGTGCTTGTCCGTCTCCTCCCGCACCGCGTCGACCACGTTGTACAGCTCCAACGGTGGCAGTTCGGCCACCCGGGCGGCGGCCAGCGGCGCGAGCGGGTCCGGGAAGCTGGCCAGCGTACGCCCGGTCATCGGCGCGGCCAGCCGGGTGACGGTCTCGACATCGGCGGGGTCACCGGTGGCCGTGCCGGTCTGGCCCGGTTTGACCACCGCGACCCGCAGTCCCGCCGCCTGGGCCGCAGCCGTGATCGCCGCGGTCACCACCGTCTTACCGACCTCGGTGTCGGTGCCGGTGACCAGCACCGGTCCACGCCACTGATCCGTCATGGTGCACACTCCACGATGACCTCCAGGGCGTGTTCGAAGTCCACCCGCGGCACTCCGGCGCTGACGGTCAGGCGCAGCCTCGACCGGCTGTCGGGGGTCGACGGCGGGCGGAAACAGCCGACGGCCACCCCCCGGTCCCGGCAGGCGGCGGCCCACGCCGTCGCCGCATCCGGCCCCGGTGCGGTGACCGAGACGACGGCCGCGTCGGCACCGGAGACCTCCAGGCCGGCCGCGCGTAGCCGATCCACCGCGAGGACGGTCCGTTCGGCCAGTTCGGCGCGGAGCCCGGCACCGGTGCGGGCGAGCCCGACGGCGGCCTGCACCCCGGCCGCCACCACGGGTGGCAGGGCGGTGTCGTAGATGAAGGTACGCGCGGTCTCCACCAGGTGCCGGACGAACTCTGCGGGACCGGCCACCACCCCACCGGCGCCGCCGAGCGCCTTGGACAGGGTTGCGGTGATCACCACGTCGGGGGCCCCGGCCAGCCCCGCCCCGGCCACCGCACCGGCACCGGCCGGGCCGGTCACGCCCAGCGCGTGCGCGTCGTCGACCAGCAGCAACGCGCCGTGCTCGCGGGCGACGGCGTGCAGCCGCGCCAACGGGGCAAGGTCACCGTCGACGGAGAAGACCGACTCGGTGACCACCACCGCCGGTCGGCCCGGGGCGGCGGCGAGGGCGGCGGCGACCGCCGCCACGTCGGCGTGCGGGGTCACCACCGTCTCCGCACCGGAGATCCGACAGCCGTCGATCAGCGACGCGTGGTTGTGCGCGTCGGAGACCAGCAACGTCCGGGGACGCACCAGCGCGCGGATCGCGCCGAGGTTGGCCAGGTAGCCGGAGGAGAAGACCAGGGACCGGTCGGTGCCGAGCCACTCGGCGAGGGTCTCCTCCAGGCTGTGGTGTACCTCGGTGGAGCCACGGACCAGTCGTGAGCCGGTCGCACCCAGACCGTACGCGGCGAGGGCTCCGCTGGCGGCGGCGATCACCTCCGGATGCGCGGCCAGGCCCAGGTAGTCGTTGCCGGCCAGGTCGATCACGACATCGGTGGCGGCGCGCGGATGCAACCGACGGGTCAGTCCCGCCTTCGCCCGCAGCGCGGCACGGCGGTCCAGTGCCGCCAGCCAGTCCGCCACCCCAGGTCCCTTCCCCCACCGGTTCCCGCCGTCAGGCGCTTCCGCCGGGCGAAGTTACCACCCGCCGTGCCTCTCCCGGCGTGGCGTGGCGAGGCTCGCCGCGCCACCCGGGCGCAGGTACGAGCCGCCCGTCCGCGCTCGTTTACCGCCCGCGAAGTGGCCTTGTAGGGTACGAGCCATGCCAGAGATCCTCGACCAGGCCCGGGACCAGGTGCTGAACAACGGCGTCGGTCTCGACGAGGCCGGTGTCCTCGCCGTGCTGAACCTGCCCGACGAGCACCTGTCCGCCACGCTCCAGCTCGCCCACGAGGTGCGGATGCGCTGGTGCGGCCCGGAGGTCGAGGTCGAGGGCATCGTGTCGCTGAAGACCGGCGGCTGCCCCGAGGACTGCCACTTCTGCTCCCAGTCGGGCCTGTTCACCTCACCGGTGCGCTCCGTCTGGCTGGACATCCCGTCGCTGGTGAAGGCGGCGAAGGAGACCGCCGCGACCGGGGCGACGGAGTTCTGCATCGTCGCCGCCGTCCGTGGTCCGGACGCCCGGTTGATGAAGCAGATGCGGGAGGGCGTCGCCGCGATCAAGGCTGAGGTCGACATCCAGGTCGCCGCCTCGCTCGGCATGCTCACCCAGGAGCAGGTCGACGAGTTGGTCGACATGGGTGTGCACCGCTACAACCACAACCTGGAGACCTGCCGGTCGTACTTCCCGAACGTGGTCACCACCCACTCCTGGGAGGAGCGCTGGGAGACCCTGCGGATGGTCCGCGAATCCGGCATGGAGGTCTGCTGCGGCGGCATCCTCGGCCTCGGCGAGACGGTCGAGCAGCGGGCCGAGTTCGCCGCGCAGCTCGCCGAACTCGACCCGCACGAGGTGCCGCTGAACTTCCTCAACCCTCGGCCCGGCACGCCGCTGGGTGACCGTCCGGTGGTGGAGGGCAAGGACGCGTTGCGGGCCATCGCGGCCTTCCGGCTGGCCATGCCGCGCACCATCCTGCGGTACGCGGGCGGCCGGGAGATCACCCTGGGCGACCTCGGCACCCGTGATGGACTGCTCGGCGGCATCAACGCCGTGATCGTCGGCAACTACCTGACCACCCTCGGTCGCCCGGCCACCGAGGACCTCACACTGCTCGACGAGCTGAAGATGCCGGTCAAGGCGCTGTCGGCGACCCTGTGACGCCGATGGGCGACCGCAGGCCGCCGGGCACGTGGTGTGACCGGTGCGGCGAAGCCGCCACGGCCGGCGAGCACGACAGCTGTGCGGCGGCCCGGTCCTGGGAGCCACCGCGCTACTGCACCCACTGTCGACGCCGGATGAAGGTGCAGGTGTTGCCGGGCGGCTGGACGGCGACCTGCGTCGAGCACGGCGAATCACGAGGTTGAGCATGAAGCTGCGCGGACAGCGGGTGACGCTGCGACCGGCGACCGCCGAGGACGTGCCCACGTTGGCGGCGATCCGCGCCACGCCCGAGGTCCGCCGCTGGTGGCGCGGCGGCGACGACCTGGTCGCCGCCGTCGAGGCGGACCTCGCCGACGAGGGCGTCTCGGTGTACGCCATCGAGCACGGCGACCGGGTGATCGGCGCGATCCACTGGCACGCCGAGGACGACCCGGACTACCGGCACGCCGGCATCGACATCTTCCTCGATCCTGCGGTACGCGGCGCCGGCCTCGCCGGGGACGCCATCCGCGTCCTCGTCCGGCACCTGATCGACGTCCACGGCCACCACCGCTTCACCATCGACCCGGCGGCGTCGAACACCGCCGCCATCCGGGCGTACGCGAAGGTGGGGTTCCGCACGGTCGGGGTGATGCGCCGCTACGAGCGGGGCGAGGACGGCCGCTGGCACGACGGCCTGCTGATGGATCTCCTCGCCGACGACCTGCGCGACTGACCGCTGCCGACGCCTCACCTGCTGACCAGCCGGGGACCAGCGGCCGTCGGGCCATACCCGACGCCCCGCTCGCCGGGCCGGGGCAGCCCCGGCCCGGCGAGCGGCTCAGCCGTGGAGATCTCAGGCGATGGTGCAGGTCGAGCCGTTGAGCGTGAAACTCGTCGGCGGCGGGTTGCTGCCGGTGTGCGTACCGTTGAAGCCGATGCTGGTCGACGCCCCCGGTGCCAGGTTGCCGTTGTAGGACAGGTTCGTCGCGGTCACCGACGTGCCGTTCTGCTGGAAGTCGGCCGACCAGCTCTGGCCCACCCGCTGTCCGGCGTGCGGGAAGGTGAACGCCAGCGTCCAGCCGTTGATCGCCGAGGTACCGGTATTGGTGATCGTGATGCTGGCGGTGAATCCGCTGCCCCAGTCGTTGACGCCGTACGCGATCCGGCAGGGCGAGGTCGGCAGCGGCGCCGAGGTCGTCACCGTCACCGACTCCGACGGCGGCGAGGCGTTGCCGGCCGCGTCGATCGCCACCACGTAGAAGTTGTATCGCGTCTCCGGCTCCAGCCCGGTCACCGTGTACGTGGTCCCGGTGACCGTGGCGACCAGCACATCACCCAGCAGGGTGTGGTAGATCCGGTAACCGGTCACGCCCACGTTGTCCGTCGACGGGGACCAGCTCAGGGTCGCGCCCGAGGTGGTGATGCCCGAGACCGTCAGGTTGCTCGGTGCGGTCGGCGGTGTGGTGTCGCCGTCGTCGACGGCGGGGGTGGTCACCGTCACCGTCGGCGACATGGCCGAGACGTTACCGGCCTTGTCCTGGGCGTACACGCCGAACACGTACGTCCGGGCGGGCGTCAGGTCGTCGATCGTCAACGAGTTCGTGGCGGTGTCGCGCAGCATGATCGCGTCGCTGCCGATCGTTTGAATGCTGACGGTGTACTTGTCGATGCCGCTGCCGGTGTCGGTGGACGGCGCCCAGGTCAGGTTCACCGAGCGGGAGGTGAGCCCGGAGGCGACCGGCGTACCGGGGGTGGTGGGCGGGGTGGTGTCCGCGCTGGACGTCGGCTCTTCACCCCACACCCGCACCCCGCCGGCGTAGAGCGGCACGTTGCGGTTCGGCCCGGCGGTGGCCTGGAACGACGGGTCGTTGGCGGTGTTCCAGGTGCCGCCCTCGGGCACCCCTACCTTGAACTGCACCTCCATCCGGTGCTGTGACTGGCCGGCCGGTGCGATGGTGTGCCCGGTGCAGTCGACCTCCACGTACCAGAGGTCACCGCTGGCCTGCTGGGCGGTGGACGGCGCTGGGCAGCCCTGGGTGTAGCCGGGGGTGACGGTGACCGGGCCGGTGCCGTCGGGGCGGAAGTAGTAGCGGAACTTGGCGTCGGTCAGTGCCCGTGCCGGGAATGCCGACTTGTTGTAGATCATGACCTTGAGCCCGGTGGCCCGGGTCTCGTTCTGCATCACCGTGGTCTCCACGGTCAGCTCGTCGATGTCGGGCTGCTCCGGCACCGGGAAGTTGGCCAACGGGGTGCCGCCGTACTCCTGGGTGAGCCGGGCCAGCGCGGAGGTGAAGCCGGCGTTGTAGTCGGTGGCGACCTCGTTCATCACATAGTCCGACCGGTTGTCGGTGTACGCGTCGTTCGGCGAGGACGGCCCACCGACCAGTGCGCCGTAGAGGACGTGCCGGGTCTCGGTGGGCACGGTCATGCTGTCCCACCAGGAGCCGTGCGCGGTGCGGTGGTGCGGGTTCTTCGGGGAGTTGGCGCCGAAGCCGATCATGTAGCTGGAGTTACGCGGGTTGTCGCCGAGCGCGTAGTTGATCTGCCGGACGGCGAAGTCCTTGTAGCGCGCCTTACGGGTCGCGTCGGTGGTCTGGTCGCTGTAGACCAACGCGGCGAACGCGGTGTTGGCCGCGTAGCGCAGCGCGCCCCACGAGTCGAGCACCGCCATCCCGCCGGGCGAGTACCGCACCCGCTCGCCGTTGACGCCGACGGTCCAGAAGTCCAGCCACCGGTTGGCGTCGTCGATGTACTTCTGCTTGCCGGTCAGGTTCGCCAGCAGCACGTACGCCCCGAACTGCTTGTTGTCCCAGGCGACGGTCCACTTGTACGAGCGGGTGTCGGTCTGCGGCTCGGTGCCGAGCTTGTCGTACTCGCTCTCCGCCTTGGCCAGGTACGCGGCGTCACCGGTGGCCCGGTACAACCAGATCGCACCCCAGACCAGTTCGTCCTGGTAGCCGCTCCAGGAGCGGTAGAAGCTGGTGGCGTCGGTGATGCACTCGTGGTAGCTCTTGCGCACGTTGTCGGCGAAGGTGTAGAGCTGCCGCGCGTGGGTGAGCAGCTTGTCGGCGTAGGCCGCGTCGGTCGGTCGGAACACCATCGACGAGGCGGCCATCGCGGCGGCGGTCTCCCCCGCCAGGTCCGCGCCGCCACAGCTCGCATCGATCTTGTACGCGGGCCGCGCCATCTGCATCACCTCGGCCGGACCCCACCACTTGTGGTCGTCGTCGCCCTTGCCCACCTGTCCGTAGAGGACGTTCGGCGACGGGTGCGCCTTGACGAAGTAGTCGTTGACGAACCGGAGGTTGTTCAGCAGGTGGGTCAGTTGGCCGGAGGCGGCGTAGCCGGCCCGGTACTCGACCGCGCCCCAGGCGAGCATGGTGGTGGTGAAGGCCATCGGGAAGCCGAACTTGACGTGGTCACCGGCGTCGTACCAGCCGCCGGTGAGGTCGAGCCCGACATCCGAACCGTCACGGAGCGCCGAGTCGCCGCGCCACGAGACGCGGTTCCAGTCCGGCAGCTTCCCGGACTGTTGCGCCTCGTAGAACAGCAGTGATTTCTGCAGCGCCTCGGCGTAGTTGAAGTCCGGTGCTGCGGCGGCGGCCTCGGCGCCGGACGTCGGCGCGGCGGCGGCCCCGGTCGCGGGTACCCCGACGGCAAGCGCCAGACCGGCGGCGAGGGCGGTGGCGGCGGCCAACATCCGGCGGGGCCAGGGCTGGTCGGAACGGCGGTGCGGCCAAGGCTGGTCCGGCCGGTCTCGATGACCGCCGGAGCGGCCCGGCCGGGTCGGTTCGTGCATGGACGACTCCTGTCGATGCGTGGCCGGCAGCGTCGACAAAGGCAAGGCCAGGTCGGGTGGAACGGGCTGCCGACGGTGGTGGCGAGGTGGCTCCAAACAGGACCGGGAGCGCTCCCATGGATAGTCAGCAATGTAATGCTCCGGTCACCGCTTTGTGAAGACCAGCCTCGCCGTACCCGCCGACAGGTTTCACCGCCACGACATCGCCGCGGCGTGGACGTCCACTCCCGGCCAGGGAGCACCGCAGGAGTCAGCCGGCGTTCTCCACCCTCGCCGTCACCTCGACGGTCAGCGGCACGGTGACGGTCAGCAGGCTGCCGTCCCGCTCGACGGTGGTGGGCCGGGACAGCCGGTCCAGCGTCCGCAGCATCGGCGCGTTGTCCGCCTGGATGTGCAGCACCATCGCCGCGTAGCCGGCCGACTCGGCCTGTCGGGTCAGCCGACGCAGCAGGACCGAGCCGAGCCCACGGCACTGCCAGTCGTCGCGTACCAGAAACGCCAATTCGGCCTCGTCGCCCTCGGCGAGCAGGTTCGCCATCGCGACGACCGACTCCGCCGCCCCGTCGGAGCCGGTCGTCGCGGCGACCAGGGTCAGCCCACGAGCGGGCTCCAGGAGCCGACCCAGTCGGGCCGGGGAGGGCAGACCCGCACTCCCCAGGTAGCGGCGCTGCCGGCTACGCGCCGAGCAGGCCTGGTGCAACTCGACCACCGCCGGCACGTCGTCCGCGACGGCGGGGCGTACGGTCAGCTCCGCACCGTCCGGCAGCACCACGGTGACCTGCTCGGCACTGCGGCGGGCCGCCGTGGCCCCCAGTTCGAGCAGCGCCTGGGCTCGGGCGTACTCGGCCGGGGTGAAGCTCGGCGCGACCCGGCGCAGCGCGTACGACCCGCCGTTCGGGTCGGCCAGCAGCATGGTCATCCCGTCGATCCCCGGACGGGGCAGCGCCGGGGCCGCCCGCCAGGTCACCTCGTCGGCCCCGAGCAGGGCCCGCAGCACCTCACCGGTCGCGTCCAGGTCGTGCACCAGCCGGGTCGCCAACCCGAGGACGCGGGTCGGCTGGTCGGCCAGGCCGCGCGCCTCGCTGCGCGACACCCAGCAGTCACGCCCCCGTCCGCGTTCGACGGCGGCGAGCAGATCCGCCTCGTCCAGGGTGTCCGGCGCGTCGACAAGGAAGTCGTCGACCGCGCCACACTCGGTGGTGTGCACCTGCACGGTGAGGATGTTGACTCCACGCAACGCGAGGCTCGCCGTGAGCACCGACAGGTAGCCCGGCCGGTCGTCCACGGTGGCTCGGATCCGCCACAGCGTCATCGTCGCCTCCTTTCCCGTGCCACCCTCGTGCGCGGCTGTTGCCGGACGGTTGCCTCACCATGTCCAGCCGCGACCGGCCCTGCGGTCTACGTCACAGACCCCGGTCAGGGGTTGGCGCTGACCGGGGGCGCGCCGACCAGGTCGAGCCGGTCCCCCAGGATCACCGCGCTGGCACGGACCAGTTGGGCGAGTCGGTCCACCTCGGTGGAGTGGAAGGCGGCCGGGGTGAGGGTTTCGCTGTACTCACGGCAGACCACCAACACCAACCCGGCCCGGCCGAACGGCGCGACCGCGAAGTGGCCACCGTCGGGCGCGGTCATCGACCGGGCGCGCAACGGGGTGACCTCCGGCAGCTTCGGTGGCACCGGGGTACGCCAACTGGCCTGCCCCACCGTCGCGCCGCCACCTCCGGTGCGGGACGCCCAGTCGACCGGCACCACTGCGGCGACCGCCCAGTCGGCGGCGAGCAGCCCGGGTACCGCGTCGACCAGGGTGGCCAGCCCGTCGGCCGGGTTGGCGGCGACCTGGGCCAGCAACTCGGCGTCCTGACCGGTGGTGGTGGGCGCGCCGATCGCCCGCCAGACCCCGTCGACGCGTACGCCGGGAATCGCCGCCAGACCGGCCAGCAGCCGCTCCACCCGCGCGACGCCCGGCCACACCACCGTGAAGTCGTCGACCGCCCGCCCGCCGAGACGCTCCAGCACCACCACCTGGACGATGTCCGCCCCGGACACGCCGAGGGTGCGCGCCACCTGACCGAGTGTGCCGGGACGATCCGGCAGGGTGACCCGAACACGCAGCAACATCTCAAACCCCTCCGCTCGGCGGGCCGACAACATGGCCGGCAGGCCGTCCCAGCCTGACAGTTGACCATTTCGTCCCTGTTGCGGAGGCATGTCCCGAGCGTCAAACCTGACCTTGACAACCCGCCCGAGCTGCCATTGAACTGTCCGGATGATCGAACCGACCGCCGGCTCACCCGCCGGTCTGGACACCGACCGGCTCGGCGGTTACCTGGCGGCGCACCGCCCCGACCTGGCCACCGGTCCGTTGCGCGCCGAGCTGATCGCCGGGGGCCGGTCGAATCTGACCTACCTGGTGCACGCGGGCGGACGGGAGGTGGTGCTGCGCCGCCCGCCGCTCGGGCACGTGCTGGCCACCGCGCACGACATGGCCCGGGAGTTCCGGGTCATCTCGGCGCTCGCCACGACCGACGTCCCGGTTCCCGAGGCCCTGCTGCTCTGCTCCGATCCGGAGGTGCTGGGTGCGCCGTTCTACCTGATGGAACGGGTGCCGGGCGAGGTCTTCCGGAGCCGTTCGCGGACCGACCGGCTCACCGCTGAGCAGCGGCACGGGCTGGCCATGGCGATGATGGACACCCTGGCGGCGCTGCACACGGTCGAGCCGGCAGCGGTCGACCTGGCCGACTTCGGCCGCCCGGAGGGCTTCCTGGCCCGGCAGGTGCGACGCTGGTCGGGGCAGCTCGAACGCTCCCGCAGCCGGCCGTTGCCCGGCATCGACGACCTGCGCGACCGGCTCGCCGCCACCGCGCCCGAGGGGGCCAACGCCGGTCGGATCGTGCACGGGGACTTCCGGTTGGACAACCTCCTCGCCGTGGTGGCGCCGGTGACGGTGACGGCGGTGCTGGACTGGGAGATGGCCACTCTCGGCGACCCGCTGGCCGACCTCGGGCTGCTGCTGACGTACTGGGACGTGCTCGGGGGCAGCGAGGTGTCCGAGGGCAACCCGGTCGCCGACGGCCTCGGTCCACGGGCCGGGTTCCCGAGCGGTGCCGAGCTGATCGACCGGTACGCCGGCCGCAGCGACGTCGACGTCGGTCCCCTGCACTGGCACATCGCGCTCGGCTGCTTCAAGCTCGCCGTCATCTGCGAGGGCATCCACTATCGGCACACCCTCGGCCAGACCGTCGGCGAGGGTTTCGACACCATCGGCGGCCTCGTTGCCCCGCTGGTCACACACGGACTGACCGCGGTGAAGGAGGCCTGATGGATTTCGCGTACGACGATCGGACCGAGCAGCTGCGCACGGAGCTGACCGATTTCCTGGAGCAGCACGTGTACCCGGCCGAGGAGGTGCACGCCGCCCAGGTGGCCGCCGCCGGTGACCCGTGGGCCCGGCCCCCCGTGCTCGCCGAGCTGAAGGCCGAGGCCCGCCGACGCGGCCTGTGGAACCTCTTCCTGCCCGATCCGCGCCACGGTGCCGGGCTGACCAACCTCCAGTACGCCCCGCTGGCGGAGCTGACCGGCCGCAGCCCGCACCTGGCTCCGGAGGCGCTCAACTGCGCCGCTCCGGACACCGGCAACATGGAACTGCTCGCCGAGTTCGGCTCACCGGCCCAGCAGGAACGCTGGCTCGCCCCGCTGCTGGCCGGCGAGATCCGCTCCGCGTTCTGCATGACCGAGCCCGAGGTGGCCTCCTCCGACGCGACGAACATCGCCACGTCGATCCGCCGCGACGGCGACCACTACGTCATCGACGGGCGCAAGTGGTGGTCCTCCGGCGCGATGGATCCGGCCTGCCAGATCCTCATCGTGATGGGCAAGACGGACCCGGACGCCGACCGGCACCGCCAGCAGAGCATGATCCTGGTCCCCCGGGACACCCCGGGCGTCACCATCCGCCGGGGCATGCGGGTCTTCGGCTACAGCGACGCCTCGCACGGCGGTCACGCCGAGATCGACTTCAAGAGCGTACGGGTACCGGCGGAGAACCTGATCGGCGCGGAGGGCGCCGGTTTCGCCATCGCCCAGGCTCGGCTCGGTCCCGGCCGGATCCACCACTGCATGCGGCTGATCGGGATGGCCGAGCGAGCCTTGGAGTTGCTCTGCCGCCGCACCGTCGAGCGGGTCGCCTTCGGTCGTCCCCTCGCCGAGCAGGGCGTGGTACGCGAGTGGATCGCCGAAGCCCGGGTCCGCATCGAACAGGCCCGACTGCTGGTGCTCAAGACCGCCTGGTTGATGGACACCGTCGGCAACAAGGGCGCGCACACCGAGATCCAGGCCATCAAGATCGCCACACCGGCGATGGCCGAGTGGGTCATCGACAAGGCCATCCAGGCGTACGGTGCCGCCGGGGTCAGCCAGGACACCCCGCTCGCCGCACTCTGGTCCCAGGCCCGCTCGCTGCGCCTCGCCGACGGCCCCGACGAGGTTCACCGGAACAGCCTCGCCAAGCGCGAACTACGCCGCTGGACCACCCCCTGACGCCGGTACGGCGTCCCACCGTGGCGACGAGACCGTCACCGCACCGCCCATCTACCCGTTGCGCCGCCCACCTACCCGCCACAGCGCCCACCTACCCGTTGCGGCGACCGAGCCCGCCGAATCGACCACGCCCAGCCACCCAACTATCCGCACCACCACCCACCGTGACCGTCGCCCCCTCCCCCTAATGCAGTAGTACGCCCTTTGCTCTGCTTCAACGTACGCAACAGTCACGCTCAGTGTCGGCTGCGCGGTGGGTGGACAAATTCGGCCCCGCATCGTCCCTGGTCACGGGCTTGTGCGTTGGTTGAAGCAGAGCAAAGGGCCCAGGGCGACCGCAGGGAACCCGAGCGGGCGATCGCAGAGCGTGAGACTCACGGAGCGTAAGGCGGCATTCTCACGGGCGGCGGCCGGCGGCTGCTCCGCCAGAGACCTCCGGCCCGCGAGGACGAGGTGAGGCCGTAGCCGGGTCTGCGGAACCGCAGGGAGGCAAGGGTCGACGCACGGAGCGGGGGCAGGAGGGGTCACGGGCCTTCGCGGCCCCGCCACGAAGTTCAGGCGGAGGCGCGCTCGACGAACTGGGTGTCCAGGACCACGTGTGGCGCGGGGACCTCGTCGCCCCGGATGCGGGCGACCAGGAGCCGCGCCATCTGCCGGCCCATCTCCTCCACTGGCTGGAACACCGACGTCAGCGGCGGCACCGCCTGCCGGGCGATCGGCTCGTCGCCGAAGCCGACCACGGCCACGTCCTCCGGCACCCGGCAGCCGGACTCACGTAGCGTCCGCAGGGCACCGAACGCCATCAGGTCGGCGGCCACGAACACGGCGTCCAGGTCGGGGCAGCGCTCCAGCAGCTGCCGCATGGCCGTCGCGCCGCTCTCCTCGCTGAAGTCCCCGTACGCGATCAGGTCGGGGTCGACGCCGAACCCGGCGGTGCGGACCGCTTCCCGGTAGCCGGACAACCGGGCCAGACCGGCGCCCATGTCCTGCGGACCGGCGATGGTGGCGATGCGCCGCCGTCCCCGGCCGGCAAGATACTCGACGGCCTGCCGGGCCCCACCGGCGTTGTCGACGTCGACGAACGAGACGGGCTGCGCATCGGGGTGCAGCATCCGTGCGGGCCGCCCACCGAGCACGGTGGGCAACTCCCGCTCCTCCAGCAGCGTGGGCAGCGGATCGTCGTCGTGCAGCGACAGCAGCAGCACCCCGTCGACGTGCTGGTTGGTCAGGTGGTGCTCGACCCGTTCCCGCTCCAGCGGCGACTGTGCCATGGCCAGCCACAGCTGCAACGGTGTCTCCAGCAGGGCGGAACTGATCCCTCGGACGATGCCGGCGAAGAACGGCTCGGCGAAGATCCGCTCACCGGACTCGCTGACCACCAGGGCCACCGAGTCGGTCCGCTGGGTGACCAGCGCCCGAGCGGCACGGTTCGGTACGTACCCCAGTTCGGCGATGGCCTGTTGCACGGCGGCCCGGGCCTCCGGACTCACCTGGGGAGAGCCGTTGACCACGCGGGAGACTGTGCCACGGCCGACTCCGGCGCGGGCGGCGACCGCGTCGAGCGTCGGCCGCCCGAGCGACCGGGTGCGCTGCGTTGTCATCGTGTGCTCCTCCGACATCAGGCGGCCCCGGCACCTTCACCAGCGTCGGTGCCGGGCCGCCCGTTACTGGCTGGCCATCGCCCTATTCTGCGGCCAGACCGTTGCGTCGGATCACCTCCGCGTACCACCTGGCACTGGACTTGGGGATACGCGTCTGCTTGTCATAGTCGACGTAGATCATGCCGAATCGCTTCGTGTAGCCCCAGGCCCACTCGAAATTATCCATCAGCGACCAGGCGAAGTATCCACGCAGGGGGACGCCCGCGCTGATCGCCTCGTGCGAGGCGCGCAGGTGAGCGTCGAAGTACGCCAGCCGGTCGACGTCGTCGACCGCACCGTCGACCACCTCGTCGACGAAAGCCGACCCGTTTTCGGTCACGTAGAGCGGAAGATCGGTGTACTCCTCGTGCACCCGACGCAGCGTCTCCACCAGGCCGGGGGCGTCGATCTCCCACCCCATGTCGGTAACCGGCACCCCTCGGGTGACGAACCGGACATCCTCGCTGCCCGGCCAGCACGCCTGGTCCCGCCAGTAGGCCTCCGGCTGCTCGCCGGGGACCGGCGCGGCCACCACGTGCCGGCTGTAGTAGTTGATCCCGACGACGTCCAGCGGCGAGGAGATGACCGCCAGGTCACCCTCGTGAACGTGATCGAAATCGGTCACCTTGGCCAGGTCGGCGACCAGGTCGTCCGGGTACGCACCGCGCAGGATCGGGTCGAGGAAGAACCGGTTGGCCAGCCCGTCGATCCGCCGGGCCGCGTCGGCGTCGCCGGGCGAGTCGCTGATCGGGGTGACCGGGTACAGGTTGAGGGTCACCCCGAGCTGCGCCTGCGGCACCGCGGTACGCAGCGCCTGCACGGCGAGACCGTGCCCGAGCATCAGGTGGTGTCCGGCGCGGACCGCGTCGGCGCCGTCGGTGCGACCCGGGGCGTGCACCCCGGAGCCGTAGCCGAGGAAGGCTGAGCACCAGGGCTCGTTGAGGGTAGTCCAGTACTTCACCCGGTCACCGAGGGCGTCGGCCATCAGCAGGGCGTAGTCGGCGAACCGGGCGGCGGTGTCCCGGGCCGGCCAGCCGCCGGCGTCCTCCAACTCCTGCGGCAGATCCCAGTGGTAGAGGGTCAGCCAGGGCTCGATCCCGTTGGCCAGCAGTTCGTCGACCAGCCGCTGGTAGAAGTCGAGCCCTTCGGCGTTCGCCGGACCGGATCCGCCCGGCTGCACCCGGGGCCAGGAGACCGAGAAACGGTACGACTTCAACCCCAGCTCGGCCATCAGCCGGACGTCGTCGCTGAGCCGGTGGTAGTGGTCGCAGGCGACGTCGCCGGTGTGCCCGGCAACCGTCCGTCCCTCGGTGTGGCTGAAGGTGTCCCAGATCGACGCGGTCCGACCGCCCTCGTTCGCCGCGCCCTCGATCTGGTACGCGGCAGTGGCCGCGCCCCAGAGGAAGCCGGGCGGAAAGGTCAACGGCGGACGCTCGTCGAGGACGCCGACAGCGGGCGGAGTGGCGGGGTTGCTCACGACTTGACTGCACCTTCCATGATCCCGCCGATGATCTGGCGGCCGAAGATAATGAACACGAGCACCAGCGGGATGGTGCCGACCGCCGTGGCGGCGAAGACCTGCGAGTAGTCCGTGTAGTAGGCGTACGAGAGGAAGGAGAGCGAGACCTGCAGGGTCGGGTTCTCCGGGGTGAGGATCGCGTACGGCCAGAGGAAGGAGTTCCAGGTCTCCATGAAGGTCAGCAGACCCAACACACCGGCGGCCGGACGCAGCGCGGGCAGCACGACGTTCCAGTAGATCCGGAACGTGCTGGCGCCGTCGACGCGGCCGGCCTCGATCAGCTCGTCGGAGATCGCCTGGCTGGCGTACTGCCGCATCATGAACACGCCGAAGGCGCTGACCAGGAACGGCACGGTCACCGCGTAGAGCGTGTCGTACCACCCGAGCGACTGCATCATGCTCCAGAGCGGGATGAGCCCCATCTGGGTCGGGATCATCATCGTGACGATGATCGACAGCAGCAGCACGTTGCGACCACGGAAGCGCAGCTTCGCGAAGGCGAAGCCAGCGAGCGAGCCGGTGAGTACCACCGACACGGTGACCACCGAGGAGACGATGATCGAGTTCATCATGCCCTTGAGGAAGTTGGCCGCGTCGTTGTCGAGCACCCGGCCGAAGTTGTCACCGAACGCGCCACCCGGGGTCATCGGCGGCGGCACGTCGTTGATGGACTCCAGGCTGCGGGTGCCGATGACCACCATGTAGTAGAAGGGGTAGATCGACATCAGCGCCGCCACGACGAGCGCGATGTAGGTCAGAGGACTGGTGCGCCACAGGCGCTTGGAAGCCGAGATCATCGATCTCTCCTCACTTGGCCGCGCGGCGGACGAGTACGAAGTTGATCAGCGACACCAAGACGATGATCATGAAGATCGCCCAGGCGACCGCGGCTCCGTAACCTGCGGTACTCAGGTTGTAGATGCCCTTCTCGTACATGTACATGGCCAGCGTCTGGTACTCCCGCTGATTGCCACCGATGATGCTGCCGTTGGCGAACAGCAGCGGCTCGGTGAACAGCTGCATGCCGCCGATCGTGGAGAGGATGACCACGAAGATGAAGGTGGGCTTGAGCATCGGCAGGGTGATCTGCCAGAACTGCCGCCACTGGCTGGCTCCGTCGATCGCCGCCGCCTCGTAGAGGTCCTTCGGGATGGCCTGCATGCCGGCGAGCAGGATCAGGGTGTTGTAACCGGTCCATCGCCAGTTGACCATCGTGGCGATCGCGGTCCAGGAGCTCCACTCCTGGGCGCGCCAGTCGATCTGATCCACCCCGACGAGGCTGAGCAGCCAGTTGAACAGGCCGAAGTCGCGCTGGAACAGCATGCCGAAGACGATCGCGACCGCCGCCACCGAGACCACGTTCGGCACGAAGATGGCCATCCGGAAGAAGGTCTTGGCGCGCAGCAGAGTCTGGTTGAGCAGGTTCGCCAGGAACAGCGCCATCAGCAGCTGGGGGATGGTCGACAGGGCGAAGATGCCGAACGTGTTGATCAGGGCGTTCCAGAAGTACTCATCGGTGACCAGCTCGCGGTAGTTCTCGAGCCCGATGAAGGTGTGGTCGCCGATCATGTCCCAG
Source organism: Micromonospora sp. DT48 (assembly GCF_049844495.1). Taxonomy (NCBI): domain Bacteria; kingdom Bacillati; phylum Actinomycetota; class Actinomycetes; order Micromonosporales; family Micromonosporaceae; genus Micromonospora; species Micromonospora sp. DT48. The sequence continues at coordinate 513,655 of NZ_JBNCLE010000005.1, read as the reverse complement.
TCGTGCAGGGACATCCAGGCGGTGCGCAGCATCGGGTACAACCCGAAGGTCCCGAAGATCAGGAAGAACGGCGCGATGTAGAGGTAGGGCGAGTACTTGAGGTCCAGGCGGTTGAAGAGGTATCCCCGGCGGCGTCGAGAAGAGGTGTCGGGGGGTGGTGCGGCTGGCGACGGCGGCGCCGTTGTGGCCGACAGGCTCATGCGAAATTCCTTTTCCAGCGAGGCCCGGTGGGCCCTCGCGCAGAAACTGCGCGGTGGGGACCGACCGGTGGCGTTCGGGGGTAGCCCCGAACGCCACCGGAGGGGAATCACTCAGAAGGCACCCTGAGTCTGTGCATCCTTCGTGAACTGCTCCCAGGCCTTGTCCTTGCTGGCCTGCCCGTTCTCGAACGCCCGCATCGCCGGCTCGAACGCGTTCTCCTTCACCGCCTGGTGCTTCGGGCCCAGGTGCACCGGCTCGATCTTGGCGACGCTCTCACCGAAGATCTTGCCGGTCGGCGCGTTGCTGAAGTACTCGTTGGTGTAGCTGAGGAAGGCCTCGTCCTTCAGCGCCTCCAGGTTGGTGGGCAGCGGGCCCTTGGCCTTGAAGGCCTCCACCTGGCTGGTGGCGTTGGTCAGGAACTCGGCGAGCTTCGCCGCCTCCTCCGGGTACTTGCTCTGCTCCGGCACGGCCAGCCACGAGCCGCCCCAGTTACCGCCGCCGCCCGGCACCGCCGCGACGTCCCACTTGCCCTTGTTGGCCTCGCCGGAGTTGTCCGCGACGATGCCGAGCATCCAGGACGGGCAGAAGGTGGCCGCGAAGGTGCCCTGCTTGAAGCCACCGGACCACTCCGGCGACCAGGTGGACGCCTTGGCGGAGATGTCGACCATCGAGGTCGCGGTGTCCCAGGCGGCCTTCACCGCGGGGCTGGAGTCCGCGATGATGTTGTTTTCCTTGTCGTAGAACAGATCGGAGCCCTGCTGGAAGAGCACGCCGTTGGAGACGGCGGTGATCGAGTCGACGAACGCCTTGCCAGTGGCCTGCTTGTACTTCTGGCCGGTCTGGTGGAAGCCGTTCCAGTCGGGCCAGAGCGCCGCGACGGCGTCCCGCTCGGTGGGCAGGCCGGCGGCCTCGAACAGGTCCTTGCGGTAGCAGACCGCGAGGCTGCCGACGTCGGTCGGCAGGCCGATCAGACGGCCGTCCGGCGCCTTGCCCAGCTCCCACTTCCAGGGCAGGTAGTCGTCGGCGATCTCGGACGACACCAGCGGAGTCAGGTCAGCCCAGTTACGCGGGTTGGCCTTGAACTCGTTGAGGATGCCCTCCTCCAGCGCGGTCACGTCCGCCGCGCCCTTACCGGTGGCGAGGTAACGGACCAGCTTGGGCCGGTACTCACCGAGCTGAGCGGTCTTGCGCAGCTCGATCTTGATGCCGGTCTTCTGCTCGTACTCCTTGACGAGTTCGTCGTAACCCATCTCGCCAAAGGTGTCGACGACCAGCTTCGCGGGCTTCTCGCCCTCGGCCGGCTTGTCGTCGTCATTGCCGCAGGCCGCGAGACCGCCGACAGCGGTGATCGCGGCCAGGGTGGCTGCCGCCATGCGGGAACGCCGCGTGGTGAGGCTCATCCTGACCCCTCTTTCAGTGGTGAGGCTGCTGGATTATTTGTGGTGGGGGTGCCGCAGCGCCTGCCGGCACCGACTCGGTGTGTCGGCGTCGACGTCCATGGGCGGGCATGTGATCCACGCCTCTTGGGAACGCTCCCATGAGATTGCCGGGAGGTGTCGGGAGTGTCAATAGGCCAGTGGGAGCGATCCCAGATCGTTACCACGCAGCCCGTTTAACCATGGCTGTGCACGGAAAATGCTGACAGATTGTGGCCTCCGCCACACTGTCAGCCCTCGATCGCCGGCTCGGCGAGCATCGGGCGGCGGGGTTTCAGCAGAGCCGACGCAGCAGGGTGTCCGCCCGGCCGGGATCGAATGCCTCCGGGTCGAACGCGGCTCCCACCCAGTCCCGCATCGTCTGATGCTCCGGGTGGCTCGGCTCGGCCAGCGCGGCGAGCAGCACCAGGTAGCCCTGCGGCCCACCAACGTCCTCCGGCGGGCAGGCCCGCTCCCCGTCGAGGCAACCCGGATAGCGCTCGTCCGCTTCGGCGGTGAAGACGTCCTCCACCACCAGATCGTGCTCCCACCAGTCACCGAAGTCGTAGGTGTAGTGGAACCGGCTCCCCTTGCCGACCACCGCGTCCAAGCGGACGTCCAGCTCGTCGTGCAGGGCGAGTTCGCCGTCCGGGTCGGGTTCGCCGTACTGCACGCCGTCGATCTCGAACGAGTGCAGGTGACAGTCACGCCACCCCATCGCGTGCTGCACCACCCGGTGCACCCGATCCAGGGTGTAGCCGCCGGGTACCAGCACCCGGCGCCAGATCGCCGGACGGACCCCGGCCAGGGACATCCTCAGCTGGAAGATCTGACGCGGCATGGGTGTCCCATCCTCCCTCGGCATAGGCTGCGAGCATGATCTGCCGAGCGTGCCGGGCGCGGCGGCACGACGACTGCCCGGGCCGGAACTGGTGTGACTGCCAGCACCGTACCCCCCGACCCACCCCTCCTGTCACCGGTCCGGCCGGCGAATGAGCCACGGAGCAGCCATTTCCGTCCTCTGGCCGGAACCGTCGTCCGGGCCGGTGGACGACGACACGCTCATCGCCCGCTACGGCCGCGCCGACCGGCCGCGCCTGCGGATGAACTTCGTGACCAGTGTCGACGGCGCGGTCAGCCTCGACGGCTACTCGGCCGGGCTGTCCGGCGCGCCGGACAAGCGGGTCTTCGGGCTGCTCCGGATGCTCTGCGACGCGCTGCTGGTGGCCGCCGGCACGCTGCGCCACGAGGGCTACCGGGCGATCCGGCTGGACGAGCGACGCCGGGCGTGGCGACGCGCGCACGGGCTGACCGAGTACCCGACGCTGGTCGTGGTCTCCGGCACGCTCGACCTCGATCCGGCTCAGGCCGCCTTCGCCGACGCTCCCGTGCGTCCCGTGGTGCTCACCCGCCGGGACGCGGTGGCACCTGCCGGCCTGTCCGCCGTGGCCGACCTGGTGCGCTGCGGCGACGACCAGGTCGACCTGGTGGCCGGGCTGGCCGAACTGCGTCGCCGTGGGCTCGCTGAACTGCTCTGTGAGGGCGGGCCACAGCTCTTCGGCGCCCTCACCGCCGCCGACCTGGTCGACGAGGTGTGCCTCTCGGTCGCCCCGCTGCTCGCCGGAGCCGGCCCGGGGCGGATCACCTCCGGCGAATCGAGTCCCGCCGCCCGGTCCCTGCCGTTGCGTCACGTACTGCTCGCCGACGACGGCACCCTGCTGCTGCGCCACGCCCGCACCTGACCGCCCCGCCCGACCGGGTGCCGGTCACCGAAGTTGGCGGAGTCTGCGTGCGAGCGGGGTCGGCTCACTAGCGTGAAGCGCGGATGGGTGACAGCCGGAGGGCGGGGGCGTTGACGCAGGAGGTGGTCGAGCTACGGGTGCACGGGCTCTCCGGCACCTCCGCCGAGAAGCTGCTGGACCACCCGGTCGTGATCCGGGTCGCGGGTGACCGACACGCCGGCTTCTACCGACCCCGGCCCGGCTTCGGCATCAGCGACCGGCCCTCGTACCTGCGGGTGGAGGTCTACCGCTGGGGTGCGCTGACCGCCGGTCGGGCGGTACGAACCCTGTCGCTGCTGTTCCTGCTGCCGTTCATGCTGATCAACGTCGCCACCTGGGCGCGACCGGCGACCGGCGGCGCGGGCGGGGTGATCGGTTCGCTGTGCCGACTGCTCGCCGTCACCCTGACCGCCGCGTTCACGCTCTCCCTGATCGGCGTGACGATCGACATCATCGGCTGGCAGTGCGTCCCCTACCAGCCCTGCCGCGCCGGGCGCAGCTACCTGTCCTGGCTGGTCGAGCTACCACTCGGCCCCCGCCTGGCGCTGCTCGCCCTGGTGCCGATCGGCGCGCTGCGGCTGCTCTGGTGGCTGGGCACCCTGTCCGCCCGGGCCCTCGAAGGGTTCCGGGCCTCTCCCGGGCAGGACCGCGCCACCGGTGGAGAGGACCGGGTCGACGCTCCGGGTTTCTGGAACGACTCGCTCGTGGTGCAGCGACTGCGCGCCATCCACATGGCGGTCGGGCTCGGCGTACTGGACGCGAGCCTGCTCGGCGCGCTGCTGCACGTCCAGGCCACGCCGGTGGGGTACGCGCTCATCGGCGCGGTGTTCCTGCTGCTGGCGGCGGGCATCGTCCTGCTCAGCATCCCGGCCCGGTTGGTGCAGGACACTCCCGGTCGTGGCCCGGTCAACCTGCGCGGTATCCGGCCGTTGCGGATCGCCGCCATCGTGCTCACCGTGCTGACCCTCGGCTACAGCGCGATGTCGTCGGGGCCGGAGCAGCCAGAGGGAAAACTGCCCGGGTACGAGGGTGGGGTGGCCGGATTGATCACGGTCCAGGCGATCCTGCTGGTCGGCCTCTTCGTCGCCACCCTGCACCAGCGACGTCGCAGCCTGGCCGATTCCCCGTCCTGGCTGGCTGGACTGGGCACCCCGACGCTCGCCGTCGGAGCGTTCGCCGCCGCGTACGGGTTCGCCGCCGCTCTGGTCTACCGGGTCGCCGACATCCTCGACCGGGCGGACGTACCCAATCCGGCCTGGCCGGGACGGCCCGACGCGCCGCCGCTGGAGCCGCCGGTCTCCTACCGCTGGGCGGCGGTAGCCGGTCTGGTCGCCATCCTGGCCGTCGCCGCGACCACGCTGTGGCGGCTCGTGGCCACCCGCCGGTACCGTCAGCGGCTCGCCGACCAGGTCGTCGAGTCGGACTTCCCCGGCGACCAGACGCCAGAGGCCCTGTCCCGACGAACGGCAGTCCAGAAGGCCGTCGCCCGAGCCGCGGTCATCGAGCAGCTCAGCCCGGTCGTCGCCGTGTTCCTGCTGCTGTCGTTGCTCGGTGCGGCCATCGTCGCGTTGGACATCTTCGGCATCGGCCCGTCGGAGTTGGCCCGACGGTTGGGTGACCACGGCGACAGCGCGGCCCTGCGGGTGGCGATCGCGACCGACATCGGCGTGTTCTTCATCGAGCTGACCGGGCTCGGGATCCTGCTGCTGGGGTTGTTGTCCTACCGGTCGGAGGAGACCCGGCGTTCGGTCGCCGCAGTCTGGGATCTGGGCACCTTCTGGCCGCGAACCGTGCACCCGTTCGCGCCACCCTGTTACGCCGAACGCGCGGTGCCGGAACTCGCCAAGCGGGTCACCACGCTGACCGGCAACGGTGCGGTGATCCTATCCGGGCACAGTCACGGCTCGGTGCTCGCCGCCGCCGCCCTGCTCCAGTTGCCACCCCAGGTGCTGGACCGGGTGGCGTTGCTGACCCACGGCAGCCCGCTGCACCGGCTGTACTCCCGGATCTTCCCGGCCTTCTTCGGCGACCCGGTCCTGCACGAGCTGGGCGAGCGGATCGGCTGGCGGTGGGTGAACCTGTGGCGTAACACCGACGCGGTCGGCGGGCCGATCTTCTCGGCGCACCGCCCCGGCCAGCCGCCGCAGGTCACCGGCCCGGCCGGCGAGGTCGACCGACGACTGCGCGACCCCCGCAGTCTCACCGTGCCGCCCGACGACACGGTCCCACCGCCGATCAACAGACACTGGCCCTACCACACCGACGAGGCGTACGAGGCGGCGGTGCGGGAGCTGGCCGAGCGGCTCCGAACGGGCAGTGGAAGCGGAGCAGCCACGGCGGGACACGACGGCTGAACACCCGCACACCCGGTCAGCGGATCGTCGCCGTACGCGGTCACCGGAAGGTGCCGGGGTGTCCTGCGCCGCGTCGCGTGGCGGCCTGTCGTACTCCTCCGGCAGGATGCAGGGCGGATATGCCGACCGCGACGACCAGCCGAGCGGAGTTGCCCGATGACCGACCAGGGGTTCGACGGCCCGGACGAGGGGGTGGGCCGGGTGCTGGGCACCGCCGACGCCACTCCCCTACAGTTCTGGACGGCGGTCTCCCCGGGCAGCTACCTCCAGCTTGACGACGTGGTGGTGACCCGGCGGGAGCTGCCCGACCGGGAGCCGGTGACGATCGCCGGGGTCGTCACCCAGGTCCGGGCGCGGCACGAGGGTGCGCAGTTCGACTCCGACGTGTTCGCCATCGCCGACGGCACCCTCCCGGCGCAGGTGCAGGAAGCCGCCGAGATCACCACCACCCGGGTCGACCCCGAGTTCTACGTGCCGCCGCAGCCGGGTGCCGTGGTGCACCGGGCGGAGGGCGACGCCCGGGCCCGCGCGTTGCACTTCGACCGAATGGAACGGCGCATCCCGATGGGCACCGGCCGGGACGGCGTTCCGGTCTACCTGAACGCCGACTTCCTCGACGGCAGCCGGGGCGCGCACGTGTCGATCTCCGGCATCTCCGGGGTCGCCACCAAGACCAGTTTCGCCACCTTCCTGCTCTACTCGGTGTTCCGTTCCGGGCAGCTCGGCGGCGACGCGGTCAACGCCAAGGCGCTGATCTTCAACGTCAAGGGTGAGGACCTACTCTTCCTCGACCATCCGAACGCCCGGCTCGACGACGCGACCCGGGCCGCGTACGCCCGGCTGGGCCTGGTCGCCGACGCCTTCCCCGACGTACGGGTCTACGCGCCGCCACGGGTCAACGACTCGTCCGGCACGCCGGACGTGAGCAGCCGGCTCACCGGGGTGGACAGCTTCTACTGGACGCTCACCGAGTTCTGCGCCGACCGTCTCCTGCCGTACGTCTTCGCCGACGCCGACGACGAACGGCAGCAGTACACGATGGTGGTCCACTCCGTCGCCGCTCACCTGGCCCGGTACGCCCAACCCGCCGACGGCGGCGTCAGCATCGACGGCGTCCGCCTGGGCAGCTACGGCGACCTGGTCGACCACATCGTCGAGCAGCTCAGCGACGACGAGACCCGGGGCGACTGGGCGGGCAGCGCGGTCGGTCTGGGCACGGTCAACGCCTTCGCCCGCCGGCTGATCGGCAGCAAGAAGGACCTGTCCCGGCTCATTCGCGGCGACCTGGCCACCCGCCGCCCGCACAGCATCAACACCTCGGAGAGCGCCCAGCTCACCGTCGTCGACCTGCACAACCTGCCGGATCGGGCGCAGCGTTTCGTGGTCGGTGTGACGCTCAAGAGCGAGTTCGAGCGCAAGGAGAAGTCCGGCACGGCCCGGCCGCTGCTCTTCGTCGTGCTCGACGAGTTGAACAAGTACGCCCCGCGCGAGGGTTCCTCCCCGATCAAGGAGGTGCTGCTCGACATCGCCGAGCGGGGCCGCTCGCTCGGGGTGATCCTGATCGGTGCCCAGCAGACCGCCAGCGAGGTGGAGCGCCGCATCGTCACCAACTCGGCCATCCGGGTGGTGGGCCGGCTGGATCCGGCCGAGGCGTCCCGCCCGGAGTACGGCTTCCTCCCGCCCGCCCAGCGACAACGCGCGCTGCTGGCCAAGCCGGGCACGATGTTCGTCAACCAGCCGGACATCCCGGTGCCGCTCTGCCTGGAGTTCCCGTTCCCTGCCTGGGCGACGCGGGTCTCCGAGGCGGGGGCCGCGCCGTCGCAGACCCTGCGTTCGATCACCCAGTCCGCCGACCCGTTCGCGGTGGTCGGGTCCGGCGGCGGCACCGACGACGACATTCCGTTCTAGCCCCGGGGTGGGATGACAGCATGAAGATCCTGCACACCTCCGACTGGCACGTGGGCAAGGTCCTCAAGGGGCAGTCGCGGGCCGAGGAGCACAAGCAGGTGCTGGCCGAGGTCATCGACATCGCCCGGCGGGAACAGCCCGACCTGGTCGTCATCGCCGGTGACCTCTACGACACTGCGGCACCGACCCCGGAGGCGACCCGCCTGGTCACCCGGGCGTTGACCGCGCTGCGCCGCACCGGCGCAGACGTGGTGGCGATCGGCGGCAACCACGACAACGGCCCGGCCCTGGACGCGCTACGGCCGTGGGCCGAGGCGGCCGGCATCACCCTGCGCGGCGGCGTACGGGAGGATCCGGCCGAACACGTCATCGACGGCACCACCGCCGGTGGGGAGCGTTGGCGGCTGGTCGCGTTGCCGTTCCTGTCTCAGCGGTACGCGATACGCGCGGTGGAGATGTACGAGCTGACCGCCGCCGAGACCACCCAGACGTACGCCGACCATCTGGGCCGCATCCTCGCCCGGCTGGCCGAGGGTTTCGACGAGCCGGACCGGGTGCACCTGGTCACCGCCCACCTCACGGTGGTCGGCGCGGCCACCGGCGGCGGCGAGCGGGACGCGCACACCATCATGGGGTACGCGGTGCCCGCCTCGGTCTTTCCCGGCACCGCCCACTACGTGGCGCTCGGGCACCTGCACCGCTCCCAACGGGTGCAGGGGCCGTGCCCGATCCGCTACAGCGGCGCTCCTCTCGCGGTGGACTTCGGCGAGCAGGAGAACGTCCCGGCGGTGACCCTGGTCGAGGTCACCGCGACGACGGCGGCGCGCATCCGCGAGGAACCGGTGACCTCGGCGACCGCCCTGCGCACCGTACGCGGCACCCTCGCCCAGCTCGCCGAGATCACCCCGCCCGAGGGTTGGCTGCGGGTGTACGTGCGCGAGCAGCCCCGCGCCGGCCTGCGGGAGGAGGTGCAGCAGTTGCTTCCCCGCGCCCTGGAGATCCGGATCGATCCGGAGCTGGTGCCGGCTCCCGGCACCGGCACCCGGGTGGCCCAACGCTCCGGCCGCTCACCCCGCCAGTTGTTCGCCGACTACCTGGACAGCCGGGGGCACGCCGACGAGGACGTCCGGCAACTCTTCGACGAGCTGCTCGAGGAGGTCGATCACTGATGCGACCGATGCGGCTGGACCTGGCCGGTTTCACCGTCTTCCGCGACGCCACCACGATCGACTTCACCGACGCGGATTTCTTCGCCCTGGTCGGGCCGACCGGTTCCGGCAAGTCGACTGTGCTCGACGCGATCTGCTTCGCGCTCTACGGCACGGTGCCCCGCTGGGGCGGCACGCGCGGGCTGGGCAACGCGCTCGCCCCGTCGGCCACCGAGGCACGGGTTCGGCTGGTCTTCGAGTCCGCCGGGGCCCGGTACGTCGCCACCAGGGTGGTGCGTCGGGACGGCCGGGGCAATGTCAAGACCGCCGGTGCCGGGTTGCAGCTGATGCCGGAGGGGTTCGACGTCACCAAGTTGGACACCGGGCTCAGTCCGGAGGATCTCGGCGAGGTGGTCGCCGGCACACCGGCGGAGATGGACGCCGCCGTGCTGGCGGCGGTCGGTCTGCCGTACGAGCAGTTCACCAGCTGTGTGGTGCTGCCGCAGGGCCAGTTCGCCGACTTCCTGCACGCCCGCCCGGCCACCCGGCAACAGATCCTGGTCAACCTGCTCGGGCTCGGCGTGTACGAGCAGGTGCAGCAGCGGGCCACGACCCGGGCCGGGCAGGCGGAGGCGAAGCTGGAGACGGTCGACCAGTTGCTCGCCGGGTTGACCGACATCGACGACGCCGCGCTGGAACAGGCCGCCGGTCAGGTGGACCGGATGCGGAAGCTGGCCGAGGCGGTGACCGCCGCCGTACCGGAGCTGGCGGCGGCGCGTGCGACGGTCACGGAGGCCACCGCGGCGCTGGCCACGCTCGACGCCGAACTGGCCCGGTTGGACGAGGTGCGCGCACCGGACGGGGTCGCCGAGGTGGCCTTGGCGGTGGTTGAGGCGCGCGCCGCGGCCGACGCGGCGGCGGCCGCGGTGTCGCTGGCCGAGGAACGTGAGGAGAAGCTACGCGGCGAGCTGACCGCCGCCGGTGACGAGAGCGCCCTGCGGATGCTGCTGCGGGCGTACGCCGACCGGGAGCAGCTCGGTGACCACGCGGAGCGGGTCCGCGCCGGGGTGGACGCGGCCGAGGTCGAGCACGACACGGCGGTGCGGGCGTTGGCCGAGGCGCAGGCGGCGGCCGAACGCGCCGAGGCGGAGCTGGCGGCGGCGTTCCAGGCACACGAGGAGGCGAAGACCGCCGACCAGGCGACGGCGTTGCGGGCCCATCTCACCGCCGGGGAGGTCTGCCCGGTCTGTGAGCAGACGGTGGCCGAGGTGCCGCCGATTCCGGCCGGTTCGGCGGTGACCCGGGCGGTGGCGGCCGGCAAGGCGGCCCGCGCGGCGAGCGAGGCGGCCCGGAAGGTCGTCGCCGAGCGGGACGCCGCCGCGCGGGACCTGGAGCGGGTGCTGCTGCGGGCCCGTACCGAACACGACGGGCTCCGGGCCCGCCTGGCGACGCTGGACGAGCAGCTCGCGGGCGCGGCCACCGTCGAGGCGCTGCGGTCGCGGCTGGCGGAGTTGGCCCGGCTGCGGCAGGAACTGGACGAGGCGACCACCGCGGTCCGGGCCGGGCGGGACGCGGCCCGGCGGGCCCGGGGGGCGGTGGAGGCGGCGCAGGAACGGCTTCGGGCGGCGTGGCGACGGTTCGACGACACCCGCGACGCGGTGGCCCGGTTCGGGCCGCCCGCCACCGACCGCGAGGACGTCGCCGCCGCCTGGACCACGTTGGCCGAATGGGCGCAGGATCAGGCGCACCGCCGCCGGTCGGAGCGGGCCGGGTTGGCCACCGCCGTGACCGAGGCCGAGTCGGCGGCCGACGCGGTGGCGGACCGGATCGCCGGCATCTTCGCCGACGCCGGGTTGCTCGCCCCCGACGATCCGGTCCGCGCCGCCACCGTCGCCGTGGAGCGGGCCGAGGCGGAGCTGCGTCGGCTGACCGAGCGGCGCGAGCAGGCCGGGGCGTTGCGGGAGCAGCGGGCCGAGCACGAACGCGAGGCGCGGGTGGCGCGGGCGTTGGCGGGGCACCTGCGCGCCAACAACTTCGAGCGGTGGCTGCTGGCCGAGGCGCTGGATCTGCTGGTCGACGGGGCGTCGGGGATTCTGCGGGAACTCTCCGGCGGCCAGTACGACCTGGTCCACGACAAGGGCGAGTTCTTCGTGGTCGACCACCACGACGCCGGGCTGCGTCGCGGGGTGCGGACGCTCTCCGGCGGGGAGACCTTCCAGGCGTCGCTGGCGTTGGCGTTGGCGCTGTCGGAACAGTTGGCGGGGATGTCCACCACCGCCGCCAGCCTGGAGTCGATCGTGTTGGACGAGGGTTTCGGCACTCTCGACGCGGCCACCCTCGACACCGTCGCCGCCACCCTGGAGAACCTCGCCGCCCGGGGTGACCGCATGGTCGGCGTGGTCACCCACGTGCCGGCGTTGGCCGAACGCATCCCGGTCCGCTTCGAGGTGCACAAGGACGCCCGCTCGGCCCGGGTGGAACGGGTCGGCCGGTGATGCGGTCGTGAGCCGGTTCTTCGTCGACGCCTGGGATCCGGGCTTCGGTACCTCGTTCGAGGCGTCACCGGCCGGACCGGCCGCTCCGAGCAGCGCGCAGGTCGAGGCGGAGCACGAGTTGCCGGTGGTGGACTGGCGGGCGATCGGCCCCCGGGCGGGGGTTCGGGCGCCCGACGTGGTGCTGCTAGTCGACGGGGTACGCCGGATCGACGCCAGCATCTGGACGGCCGAGGAGGACGGCGGCTCGTTTCCCGGGCTGGCCGCCTCCTACGCCGCCGGGGTGGTGCGGTGCGACCTGGACCGGGGTGCCGCCCAACTGGCCGGTGCCACGGTGGCACGCGGTCTGTTCACCGCCAGCCCGTCGGCGACCGACGTGGTCGCCGGCAACGTCCGCTACCCGGTGCACCGGGTCAGTGGCAGCGGCGAGCAGGCCAAACTCCCGGCGGCCGTGCAGGGGCCGTTGACCGCCCTGGAGGTGCAGGTGTCGGCCGCCGCGCGTACCGACGACGACCTGCTGGTGGTGGACGGGCCGTTGCGGAACCGGCGGCAGTTGCCCCGCACGCTCGGTTACATCAAGACCCAGCACAGCCAGTACCTCGACGCCCGACTCACCGCCGTGGTCACCGGTCTTCCGCCGGGGCACCGTTCGCCGGTGTTCCGGCTCGGTACCGCCTGGGGTGGCTGGTCGTGGTATCTACGGCTGCCGGTGGCGGCGGGTGCGCCGTGGGCGGGCATCGTACGGCTGGAGTGCTCCGCCGACCTGGAGATCGCCGAGGCGGTGCGGTTGGCGGACCTGTCGCTGGTCACCCTGCCCCGGTTCGCCTCCAGCCCGTACAAGGACCCCCGGGCCCCGCAGAACCTGATCCCGATCGCCGGGCTGGAACGGTTGCTGCGCTCCCGGTTGGGCGACGCGCGACTGCTGCATCGCGCGCTGACCGCCGCCGCCCGCACCGCCGCCGCTCGGGCGGGCCGCTGAATGGGCCGCCGACGCGACGCCGACCGGATCACCGAGCAGGTCGACACGGGGCTCGCCGAGTTGCTACCGGATCCGGACCGGTCCGGATCGTGGACGCTGCTGCTCGACGGCGCACCGCAGTCGCATGTGGACCTGACCGACCCGACGCACCTGGAGTTCGAGTACGTCCGCCGGTTGGCCGCCGCGATCGACCTGGTGGCCGCTCCGGGGGCGCCCCTGCGGGTGTTGCATCTGGGTGGCGGCGCGCTGACCCTGCCCCGCTATGTCGCCGCCACCCGCCCGGGCTCGACGCAGCGGGTGGTCGAGGTGGACAAGGCCCTGGTCGACCTGGTGCGACGGGCGTTGCCGTGGCGGGCCGACCCGCGCCTGAAGGTCCGCGTGGGCGACGCCCGAGCGGTGCTCGCCTCGTGCCGGGAGGCCAGCTACGACGTGGTGGTCGCCGACGTCTTCGCCGGCGCCCGGACCCCGGCCCGGCTGACCTCGGTGGAGTACGCCGCCGAGGTGGCACGGGTGCTGCGTCCGGCGGGCTGGTACCTGGCCAACGTCGCCGACGGTCCACCGCTGCGCCACGCCCGGAGTCAGGTGGCCACCGTGCGGACGGTGCTGCCCAGGGCGTGTCTGGTCGCCGACGCCGGGGTGCTGCGGGGCCGGCGCTACGGCAATCTGGTGCTCGTCGCCGGTCGCCAGGACCCGCCGGTCGCCGCGCTGGCCCGCCGGGCCGCCGGTGACTGGTTCCCTGGTCGGGTGCTGTCCGACGCGGAACTCGACCGCTTCACCGGGGGTGCCTGCGTGGTACACGACGACGACGCGGTCGACTCGACGCCACCGCCGCCGGGGATTTTCTCCGTCCGACGTTGATCCGTTCGGTGCCGCCCTCCGTACCAGTCAGCAGCCATGCCCGTGGGGGGACGGCTTTCTGTCCATGGACGTCGGAGGTCTGCATGCACGCACTGGCGGTCGGTTGGCAGGACGACCGGGTGCGGGTGGACTGGATGTCCGCCCGGTCCCAGTCGCGGCCGACCACGTCCCCTCGCGGGGTCGACTCCCGGGCGGCGGCTCGCCAGAATAGCCCGGTGACGCCGCGACCCACCCCTGGCCGCCACCAGGCTTCCACTACCGAAGCCGCACACTCGGACCAGTTGATCCGCACGCTCTACGCCGAACACGCCGGACCGCTGCTGATGTTCGTGATGCGGCTGACCGGCGGTGATCGGCAACGGGCCGAGGACATCGTCCAGGAGACGCTGCTGCGGGCTTGGCGCAACGCGCATCGGCTGGGCACGCAGGGACAGGGGTCGCTACGGCCCTGGCTGGTGACGGTGGCGCGACGCATCGCCATCGACGAGCACCGCAGCGAGCAGGCCCGTCCGGCCGAGACGTACGACCGGGACCTGACCGCGTTCGCCGAGGCCGACAGCACCGACCGGGTGCTGCGGTCGATGACGGTGGCGGACGCGCTGCGAACGTTGAGTCAGTCGCACCGGGAGATCCTGGTGGCGACGTACTTCCGGGGCCGGACGGTGCCGGAGGCGGCCGAGGAACTCGGTCTGCCACTGGGCACCGCGAAGTCGCGGGTCTACTACGCGCTGCGCGCGCTGCGCACAGCTCTGCAGGAGAGGGGGGTGACGGAATGAGCCGGGTTGACCACATGGACGTCGCCGCGTACGCGCTCGGCGTGCTTGACGAACAGGACATGGAGCGGTTCGAGGAACACCTCGCGACCTGCTGGGCCTGTGCCGCCGAGCTGGAGACGATGGTGCCGGTGGTCGGGCTGCTCTCCGACATCGACGAGGGGTCGATCACGGCGCTGGAGCAGACCCACACGGATCCGGTCCTGCTGGATCGAACGCTTGTGGCGTTGCGTACGCACCGTCGACGGGCCCGGTTCCGGCAGGTCCTCGCGACCGCGGCGGCCGTCGTGGTGTTCGGTGGGTTGACCGGTGTCGTGTTCAGCAACCTCACCGACAGCAGCTCGGCACCGCCGATCGCCGGGCCGACCACGGCTCCGGTGGACCCACCGACCGACCGCCCCGGAAACCCCAGCGGTCCCAACCTCGGTGGCAACGAGCAGGAAGGCGCCCAGATCGACGTCACCGACGCGACGACCGGCGTACGGGCGACCTTCTTCCTCATCTCGAAGGACTTCGGCACCAAGATGGACTTCAGCCTGAGCAGGTTGCCCGGACCACGCACCTGCCGACTGGTGGTGGTGCGGGACGACGGTTCCACCGAGGTCGTCTCCACCTGGTTGGTGCCGGACGGCGGGTACGGCACCAACAGCAACGGGCAGTTGCTCGCCCTGTCGGCCGCCACGTCGACGAAGCTGGACAAGATCAAGCACTTCGAGGTGCAGGAGGTCGACTCGCGGGGAGCCACGGACACTCTGGTGACCGTCCCCACGGCCTGATCCACGTCGACGATGGCCCGCCTCGGTACCGAGGCGGGCCATCGTCGTCTCGACGGTGACCGCCCCGACCCGGGATAGCTTGGCTGTCACCGCCCGGACCTGGGGATACGGACTTACACGGACAGAGGGGCCAGACGGTTCAATAGATTCCTGTGAACTTGCCCACCGTTTCCGATTCAACCTTGACAGCGCTCGCCCCGTATTTCCCGGTGAACTTGTCAAGTATGAGGAGGGCACGTGGCACAGATGAAGCGGACCGTCATCGCCGTGGGCGCCATGTTCGCACTTACGGCCTGCGCTCCCGCGGGTTACGGCGGGGCGGACGCAGGCGCGGCCGAGCCGGTCGCCGTCGCCGCGGCCGAGCCCAGCACGAGCGCCGACCCCGAGAGCAGCGCGGAGCCGGGCGCCTCGGCGTCACCGGGCGCGGAAACCGAGAGCGACGCTCCCCTGCCCGACGGGGTCGAAGCCACCGAGAGCCTGACCGCCAAGAAGTTCCCCCGGATGGGCAGCGCGGTGGTCAACCAGGACGGATTCATCCTGTACCGCTTCGACCGCGACACCAACGACCCGCCGTCGTCCAACTGCGACGGCCAGTGCGCCGAGGTGTGGCCGCCGGCCCTGACCGACGGCACCCCGAAGCTCAAGGGTGTCTCCGACGACGCCGTCGGCACCATCACCCGCGAGGACGGCACCCGGCAGATCACCCTCGACGGCTGGCCGCTCTACACCTACATCGGTGACAAGAAGGCCGGCCAGTGGAAGGGCCAGGGCGTCGGCGGCACCTGGTTCGTGGTCAACCCGGACGGCAGCAAGAACCTGGAGTGCCTGCCGAAGGGCACCCCGAAGGCGGTCGCCCCGCCGTCGAAGAGCAAGTCGGAGGACTCCGGCTCCGACTACGACTACTGACCCGTCAGCACGGCGAGTGGCCGGCCGCAGCCAGCGATGGCGCGGCCGGCCACCGTCGTCTGTCAGGCGCGCTCCCAGGGGCTGGGCACCGGGAAGTAGGTGTCGAGGAACGGCGTGACCACCTTGAGTTGCGCGGCCAGGTCCTCCTCGGTGGAGAACGCGTCGTTCAGGCAGAACACGTGCCGGTCGCGCTTGGCCAGCAGGTGCGCGAGACGGGCCGGTGTGTCGGGGTGGGACAGTTCCGCGATGGTGTACGTCAGCTCCCCTGGTACCGCCCTCCCGGTGTGGAACGCGTAGTAGTGGTGCAGTGACGAGGCGATCGAGATATCGGTCAGGCTCCGGAACCGACTCGCGGCGGTCTGCTTGTGCTGGGCGGCGAAGGTTTCCTCGATTTCGTAGAGCACGCTGCGCCGCAGGGCGTGGGGCATGTGCTTCATCTTCTGCGCGAGCACCGTGCCGAACCGCTCGGCGATCAACCCTCGGTTGTTCTTCCCCGCCGCAGAGGAGGGAATGTCCTCCGTGGACGGTGCACCGGGCGGTACCAGGGCGGGCGACGGGAAGAACCGGGAGATCCCGTTGGCGAAGAAGAAGTCGCTGGGCAGCACCTCGCAGCCGAGAAAGACATCGTCGTTGAAGTAGAGGAAGTGCTCGGAGAGCCCGTCGATGTGGTGCAGTTGGCTCTCAATGGCGTGTGAGTTGTAGGTGGGCAACACCGACCGGTCGGTGAAGATCTCCCGATGGCTGACCACCTGGATTCCGGGTGCCGATTGATCCAGCCAGCTCGGTATCTGGTCGTCGGTGACCAGGTACACATTGCGCACCCAGGGTGCGAACAGGTGTAAGGACCGCAGCGAGTAGCGCAACTCGTCCCGGCTGAGGAACCTGGCCGCACTGGCTGCCTCGCTGTGGTACGGGCTACCGGTCGCCGCGGCACGACGCCGCAGCCACTCGGGATCCGTACCGTCGACCCAGGTGTACACGACATCGATCGGGAACGCGACGTCTTCCGGACGTCGGCCGGCGAACTCCGGCCTTGTCCGAGCCGTCGCGGGAGCCGACGCGGGCAGCAACGCGGTGAACAGCGATTCGGACACGGCGACCGGCGACGTGTCCGCCACGACCTCCTCGGCCACCGGGTTACGACGGGGAGCAACCAACGCCGTTCCCTGCCGATTCCAGAACTCGATCTCACAGCCGTACGCCTGGCCGAGGACCAGCCGCTGCCGAAGGTCTGTCCAGTACCAGGTCACCCGGATCACCGATGCCTCGGTGATCCGCTTCCACGACTTCGACTCGAAGCCCGGCAGCGGCGTCTGTTCACTGCCCTGGCGCACCGCTGCCACGTAGCCCGGTACCCGGGTGCAGGCAACGCTGAGGGCAGCGTACGCCCGCTCCCGGTCAGCGGCATCCACCGCGACCACCGACGACAGATGCGATCGACCACAAACGCGGAAGTACTCCACGCCGGCCTCGTCGAACGCGGCGGTCACCGCCGCCAGGTTCTCCGTCCGGGCGCGCACCGGCGTGCTGTCGGCCACGACCTGGGCCACCCGAAGCGCCTGGTCCGCGACGACGACCGCCCGGTCACCGCCAGCGAACAGTTCCGGTTGACGACGAGCCAGCCACTCACCCCGGCGGTCAGCGAGTGGGGTGCTCCGGGACGCCCGCGCCACCCACTGCTTCAACTGGTGCCGGGCCCGCGGGCTCACCTTCCGCGCGATCGCCCGACGGGTCTGCGGGCTCAGCACCCGCCGGTAGACATCGACCAGCCCGGCCGGTTCCGCCAAGGCTCGCGGCGTATCCGAGTCGCTGCCACTCCCGTCCGCCATCTGTGTCACCGTCCCACCCCGGCTGCCGGCCGCACAATGAGGTGGTGCCCGCCGCTGTTCACCGCTGGGGCCCCGGCAGCGCGGCGATGGCGGCGGTTACCCGCTGGCAGTTCTGCTGATCCTGCACCTCGAAGAACTCAGCCGCACGCCTCGAATACATCTCCTCGCGGACGCAACCGTTCTCCAGGTAGGCAACGATGGCCTTGACCGTTTCAGCAGCCGACTCGCAGACCGGGCCGAACCCATGGTCCCGGTGCTCGAAGTAGCCGCGACGGTAGCCGCCGATGGCGAAGTACTCGTCGCTGTCGAAGTGGGCGTAGATCAGCGGGGTGCCCAGATAGGCCACGTCGAAGGCGGTGGAGGAGTAGTCGGTGATGAACAGGTCGCACTGCCGAAGGGCATCCTGCACACTGCGTTGCGTTTGGTCCACGACAGCGAAGCAGGACTCCGCAGGGACCATGCTCGTCGACATGGTTCGCATCTCGTAGTGCGGGAGGAACTCGAGCACGTACCCATGGCGTTGAAGGCTCTGCTTCAACTCGTCGCTGCCGAAGAGCTCCTCGAGGAACTTCGCATATCGGGATGACTCAAACGGAAACCGGGGCCGCAGCGACGGGTTGTAGGACGGGCTCACCAGGTAACTACGCCAGGTGGGCATCAGCAGGATCCGTCGGTGCCCGCGATCCGGAAGCAACGCGTCGAAGCGTGGGAAACCGAGCCGTTGCGCGGCGCTGCCGTAGTCGAACTGGTTCGCCACATACTCGGCCTCCTTCCCGGCGGCAGCCACGAACAGGTCGACCCCGGTCTTGGCGCGGTGCAGCCCACCGCTGACGTCCTTGTCCGTGACCCCGTGCTGAAGGAAGACGCGAGCCGGACCGATGCGCCAGTTCAGGTGCTTCAGGAAGGCGGTGCGATCCCATCTGGACGGAAGCATGTACGAGTCGATGTCATAAGAGTTGATCAGCTTCGTGGCGTGCAGCAACAAGAACTTGTGTCGGAACGAGTCGTACGTGACGACATTGCCGAGCCCGCGCAGCCGCTCCCGGTCGGGGCTGTTCTTCTCGATGACGTAATAGGCGTTCCGCCTGCGCTCGTTCTTCCGCAGATAGCGGAACAGGTGCCAGGAGTTGTCCTGTGCGGTGTCCTTGCGCTCCCCGATCAGCCAGATGTCCCGTCGCCGCATGAACGGTTCGGTGAGTGCCCGCAGCAGGCGTTGCTTCCAGAACGGTTGTCGCGAGACAGCGTGTCGCAGATCCTTGCGGAGCAGCATGCGCTGCCATCGACGCCGGCCTGCAGCGCCGCCTGCCTTGAGGACCTGCAGCGTGGCGTCCTCCCGCCCGCTGAAGCCGGGAAGAATACGGGTGTCGCCAGCGACCTTCAACAGCGCGTCACGCATGAAGGCGGCGGAGATCAGACACTGCCGGGATGCCTGGCCGGTTTCCGTCATGAAAACCAGCCGCAAGCTGTGGTGGCCGCCGCGCAGCTCGGCGACTGGAATCTCGGCCGTGAAGCCGGCCCACTCACGGTTGTTGTCCGGCGACTTCAGATCGGCACGACGCTCCAGTGTCGCCGGGGTCGTCAGGCTGCTACCCCGCACCCGCAACCCGAGCGGGGTCTTGATCGGACGGTTCATCGGGAGCCCGCTGATCTGCACGTGCCCCGACACCTTGAGCTTTTCGCCCGAGTCGCTCAGGCGCACCTGCTCAAGCCGCGCGGATACGCTGCTCACCTTAGTGAGCGGCAGGAACGCCGGTGGAATCGGATAGTCCAGGAACAGCTCTCCCCCGCACGCCACCACTCCCTGCACCCGTTCCCAGGGGCGGGCGAACAAGTCGAAATCGTACGACTTGAAGGCCAGGTATGGGACTCGGTGCCGGGTGTCGGCGGTCCATCGGGCAATGAAGGACGGCTCGATGTCCTGGTAGATCTTGCTGCACTTCTCGAAGATCCGCCACAGGTCCTTATCCTCGAACAGCAGGTGTGCCCGCATGGCGAAACCCTGGTAACTGCGGACGAGGAAGCGCTCAAGCACCTCCCGACGAAAAACGTCGAGTTCGGGTCGCAACTCCGCGAGGGTCTCACAAAGTTCGAGGTGATCCCAGTAGTTCTGCTCCCGCGTAAACAGATTGTCCATGATGGAGTTACCGCTGACCCGACGACGGTACTGGTAGACCACCTCGTCGACGAGGGCGATCCGCTCCGCCTTCAGCAGCATCGGTATGGCGAGGAAGGCGTCCTCGAAGTGCACCCCTTCCCGGAAGCGGAAGCCTTGCTGCCGCAGTTGGTTCAGGTCGTAGAGCTTGTGACACGGTCCGGCGTCGAAGATCAGCTCCGGTGCGTCGACGACGGATTGCAGCAGGCGGTCTCCCTTTCCGAACGGCTTCTTCCACAGGAAGGCCGTGGGCTTCGGGAAGGTGTCCATGTCACCGATCGCGATGCTCGCCTGATGCGTCACGATCGCCTTGAGTAGGACCTCGATGGCGCGTGGCGGCAGGATATCGTCCGAGTCGACGAACGCGACGTACGGCGTGTCCGCCATGTCCAGGGCCAGGTTCCGCGCGGCGCCCGGCCCGCTATTGTTCTGCCGCACCGCTGTGACGTTGGGATGTTCCGCAGCAAACTGCTTGGCCAACAGATCGGACCCGTCGGTGCTGCCGTCATCGACCAGAATCACGCGGCACTGTGCGAATACGGTCTGCGCCGCGATCGAGTCAAGGGTCTCGGGGAGGTAGTCCTCCACGTTGTAGACCGGGACGATGATCGTGACCTGGGGGACAGAGCCTACCACTCGGAGCTCCAGTGAGGATGGTGTGCGGGGAGTACGCGTTGACAGCTGCATCTACGTGCGCCGGGGTCAGCCGTCCGGCCTGGTGAGGATGTTGTGGCCGCCGGCTGACCTGAACCGGGAGTTGGGCAGGGTCGGTGCGTCGACCTGGTTGGGGTGTCGCCTGACCGGAACGCTCTGCCCGGCTTGACGCCACAGGGCGCTGGCCCCCTGCTTGCGCCGCTCGGCCACCGTCTCCTCGGGCAACTCGAACGGTGCCGGGAAGGGCAGGTAGCGGGGCAGGAAGTCGGCGAGCATCCGCTCCTGCTCCTCCAGCGCGCGAGGATCGGAGTCGGTGTCGTTGAGGCAGAACACGTCACGGTGCCGCTTCGCGAGCAACTCGGCGAGGCGGGCCGGTGTCGAGGGGTGACCGAGGTCCGCGTACTCGTATTCGATGTCGGCCGGAACCGCCTGCGCGGTCAGGTACGCCCAGTACTGGTGCAACGACGAGGGGATCGACAGGTCCTCGTGGTGGCGGAACCGGTGCTGCGCGGTGGCCGTCACGTCGGCCTGCAACACCGCCTCGATCTGACGCATGATGCTGCGGCGCAGGGCGAACGGCGTGTGCTTCATCTTCTGTGTGATGGTTACGCCGAACTGCCGCTGGATGTGCCGACGGTTGTTCTTACCGGCGGCGTTCACCGGCGGGTCGGTGGGCTTCGCCTCGCCGAGCCCGAACTGGGCGGGCGAGGGGAAGAACTTCGCGATGCCGTTGGCGTGGAAGAAGTGGGTCGGCAGCAGCGGGCGGCCGAGGAAGACATCGTCGTTCAAGTAGAGGAAGTGCTCCGCCAGCCCTTCGATGCGGTGCAGCCGGGATTCGATGGCGTGCGAGTTGAACGACGACAGGCCGCCGAGGTCGGCGAAGAGTTCGGCGTGCGACACGACGGTGATCATCGGATGGCTGGGATCGAGCCAGCTGGGCAACTGACCGTCGGTGACCAGGAAGATCTTGCGCAGCCAGGGGGCGAAGCTGTGCAGCGAACGCATCGAGTAACGCAGCTCGTCCCGATTCTGGTAGCGCGACGAGTTGGCCGCGATAGCGTGCAGCTCGCCGCCCGGCGCGCCCATCGCGGCGCGCTTGCGTTCCAGCCACTCCGGGTCCGAACCGTCCACCCAGGTGTAGACCGCGTCGATCGGGAACCCGACCCGGTCCGGGGCCCGGACCGTGAGGTCGCGCCGAGTGCCGTAGGTGTGGTCGTCCGCCTCCGGCACGAAGTGGCTGAGCAACGCTGCGGCGACCCGCACCGGCTCGGCTCGGGCCGGCGCCTCGTCGATCACCGCGTTGTGTCGGGGTGCCCGGACGACGTCGCCCACCCGGCTCCAGAATTCGATCTCGCACGCGAACTGGCCACCGAGCACCACTCCAGCTCGCACGTCGGTCACCGGGAACCACACCTGGATCACCTCGGTCGGTGCCAGGTCCGGCTGGTTGCGCCCGGGGCGCACCTCGACGGTGCGTACGTGGGCACCCGACAGCGTCCGCGCGGACTCGACCAGCCGACGGACCGCGTCCCGCTGGTCCACCAGCACCGCCACAGAGCTACGCAGGTAGTCGTCGTTACGCAGGCAGTGGTACTCGATGCCGGCGGCCTCCAGCGCCCCGGTGACCGCCGTCAGATTACGGTGCCACATCTCCAGCGGCGTCGCCGCGGCCACCACTTCTGCCTCGGTGCGGGAGCCGTCGTCGGTCACCGTCACCCGGCTGCCGACCGGGTGCAGGACGTCACCACCGCGCGGCCGGGTGAAGGTACGCACCAGAGCGAGCCGGCGGTGTTCGGGAAGCAGGTTGAGCAGTCGCTGCCGGAGACCGGGCGGCAGGAGACGGTAGGCGCGCAGCGCGATCATCAGACAGACCGTTCACTATGGACGATCACGGCACGCTCAGCGGATACGGGCGCCGAGGCGGTCATCCGCCAGGCACCTCGTGTGAACAACCGCTCCGGCAGCCATCCCCGTTACCCTTCCCCACAGCTCCCCGTGACACGCGGACGGTCTCCGACCGACGTGGCAAACCTCGCCGTTCCGGACGGATCTGACCCCGCGCAGGTCGGACCATAGCAGTGCGTTCATCTGTGGGACAGTTGCGTTTCTATGGGCCGCTGCCGGGTCGACGGACAACAGGTCGGATAGGTCCGCTCCTGTGGTTTTTGCCCGAAGAATCCTGACCGATCAGGTGGTCCGGAAACTGAACGGATGGTTACCAGAATCGGCCGAGCACCATCTATCCCTCGGATCCCGGGCCACTGCGCGACGAGGAGTCCGCACACAGCACCGCTCCGGTCGCCCCGTGACCGGGATCGTGCGGGCTGCGGTCGAGGTGGCACAGTGACGTGGTGACCGGGATGGAGCCGAACCTGCGTCGGGTGCTGCGTACGCCACCCGGCTACCGCTTCGTCGCCTCGGTGCGCCCGCTCACCTTCAGCCCGTACGACCCGTGCGCCCGGATCGTCGCGGGCGTCCTCTGGTGGGCGGCGCGCACGCCCGACGGACCGGCCACCCTCGCCCTGCGACCCGAGGGCGACGGCCTGGTCGCCGAGGGGCACGGCCCGGGTGCCGCCTGGATGGTCGAGCACGCCGACTCGGTGGCCGGGCTCCGCGACGACCTGACCGGCTTCCCGGAACTCGCCGCGAGCCACCCGGTGGTGGCTCGGCTGGCCAGTCAGCAGGCGGGGCTGCGAATGCCGGCCACCGGGCTGATCTTCCCCCGGGTGCTGCGGGCCGTGCTGGAGCAGAAGGTCACCGGCAAGGAGGCCTACCGGGGGTACGCGGCGACGGTGCGCCACTTCGCCGAACCGGCACCCGGACCGGTGCGGCTGCTGCTGCCACCCGACCCGGCGGCCGTCGCGGCCACGCCGTACTGGGTCTTCCATCCGTTCGGGGTGGAACAACGCCGGGCCGAGACGTTGACGCGGGCCGCCCGGGTCGCCGACCGGCTGCAACGGTGCGCCGACTCGGCCCAGGCCACCCGGTTGTTGCGGTCGATCCCGGGCGTCGGGCCGTGGACCGCCGCCGAGGTGGTCCGGGTCGCGTACGGCGACGCGGACGCGGTGAGCGTCGGCGACTACCACGTACCCAACACGGTCGCCTGGGCCCTGGCCGGGGAACCGCGCGGCGACGACGCCCGGATGCTGGAGCTGCTGGAGCCGTTCCGGGGCCACCGGGGCCGGGTGTGCCGGCTGCTGGAGGCCGCCGCCGTGCAGGCCCCGAAGTTCGGCCCCCGCGCGCCGATCCGCTCCTTCGCCCATTTCTGAACGCCGGTCTCAGGCGGCCTCGCGCAGATCGGCCAGGCTGACCGGGGTACGCCGGTGCAGCAGTTCCGCCACCTCGTCGACCGAGCCGACCTCGCCGAGCACGTTCTTGCCGCCGCCGAAGCGGCGGGGATAGCGGTGCACCACCCGGTACACGTACCGGCCGTGGATCAGCTCGACGCTGACCCGCCACCGCCCGCAGCACCCGCACGCCCACTCCGCCACCTCGCGAAAGTAGCTCTGACCTGCGGTTTACCGATTCGCCCGAGCGGGACGGGACGGGCGTGAGACGGACACGCCGCCCAGCGGACGACGGTGATCCGGCTCACCACTGTCGGTGCCGTCTGGTTGACTGATCGCCGTGGACCTGCCGATCAACCCACCGGTGGAGCCGATGCTCGCCCGCAGCGTCAGCTCGATCCCCACCGGCCCGGGCATGACCTACGAGCCCAAGTGGGACGGCTTCCGCTGCATCGTCTTCCGCGACGGTGACGAGGTGGAGCTGGCCAGTCGGGGCGGCAAGATGATGACCCGCTACTTCCCCGAGGTGGTCGAGCAGGCCCGCCGGCAACTGCCGCCGCGCTGCGCGGTCGACGGCGAGCTGATCGTGATCCGCCGCGACGGCCCGGACGGGCAGCCCCGGCTCGACTTCGAGCTGCTGGCCCAGCGCATCCACCCGGCGGCCTCCCGGGTGAAGCTGCTCGCCGAGACGACGCCCGCCGACTTCGTCGCCTTCGACCTGCTCGCGCTCGACGACGAGAGCCTGCTCGACGCCCCCTACCCGACCCGCCGGGCCCGGCTGGAGCAGGCGTTGGCCGGGGTACGGCCGCCGGTGCACGTCACCCAGATCACCACCGACGCCGACGTCGCGCGACGCTGGTTCGACGTCTTCGAGGGCGCCGGCCTGGACGGGCTGATCGCCAAACCCGCCGACCTGCCGTACGAGCCGGGCAAGCGGCTCATGTCGAAGGTCAAGCACGCCCGCACCGCCGACGCGGTGGTCGCCGGGTTCCGCTGGCACAAGTCCGGTCCGGTGGTGGGTTCGCTGCTGCTCGGCCTCTACGACGACTCCGGAGTGCTACACCACGTCGGGGTCAGCGCCTCGTTCACCATGGCCCGCCGCGCCGAGCTGCTGCAAGAGCTGGCTCCCTACCGCGACGCCGGGCCCGAGCACCCGTGGGTGCACGGCGACCACGAACGCGGGCAACGCATCCCGGGCGGAGTCAGCCGGTGGACCGGCACGAAGAACCTGGAGTGGGAGCCGCTGCGCCCGCAGCTGGTGGTCGAGGTGGCGTACGACGCGATGGAGGGTGACCGGTTCCGGCACACCGCGCGCTTCGTCCGCTGGCGACCCGACCGCGACCCGCTCTCCTGCCGATACGATCAACTCGACCGGCCGGTCCGGTTCGACGTGGACCAGGTGTTGCGGGGCGACCCGACGGTGTCGGCCGGGTCCGCATAGCTTGGCCGTAGACCCGATCACGGAGGCTCGTTCGTGACCCGTACGCCCGACCGGATCCGCCGCTTCCGGCTCACCGTGGCCGGTCTGACCGCTGCTGCTGTGGTCACCGCCGGCTGCACGCTGCCGGCGTTCGCGCCGCGTGCCGACACCGACGGCGAGGCCGCGGCGACGGGAACCGCCAACTGGCGCTCCTGCCCCGAGGTGGCCGACGAGGTGGTGGGGCGACGCGCCCCGGGCATCCGGTACGAATGCGCCCGCATCCAGGTGCCCCGGGACTGGGCTGGTGGCAGCGCCGCCACGACCGGTCCCGCTGCCGGCAAGACCTTCGAGATCTCGCTCATCCGGGCCCGCTCCGACAACCAACGCGACCGGATCGGCTCCCTGCTGATCAACCCGGGTGGTCCCGGCGGCTCGGGCGTCGACACCGCCGTCTACCTCTCCTTCGGCGAGCAGTACGGCGGCCTGCCCGACAGCATCATGGAACGCTTCGACATCGTCGGCTTCGACCCGCGTGGCGTGGCCCGGTCCAGCCCGATCGAGTGCATTTCGGACGCCGACCTCGACGCGATCTTCGGCTTCGACCCCCACCCGGCCAGTCAGGAGATGTTCGACGATCTCGTCGCGCTCAACAAGCGCATCGGTCAGCGCTGCTTCGACAAGTACGGCGACCAGCTCCCGCTGTACGGCACCGAGCAGGCCGCCCGCGACATGGACGCCATCCGGGCGGCCGTCGGTGACGAGAAGCTGACCTACCTCGGCTACTCCTACGGCACCCTGCTCGGCGCCACGTACGCCCAGCTGTTCCCGCAGCGGGTACGGGCGCTGGTGCTCGACGGTGCGGTCGACCCCCGGCAAGGGCTGATCGAAGGCTCGGAGAGCCAGGCGAAGGGCTTCGAACGCGCCTTCGACAACTTCAACCGGTGGTGCGAGCTCAACGCCGCCCGCTGCCCCATCGCCCCCTACGCCCGGTCAGCAGTCAACTCGGCAATGGAGAAGGCCCGGGTCTCCCCCGTCCGGACCGCCGACGGTCGGGAAGCCACCGCCGGCTGGATCTTCTACGCACTCGTCGCCTCGCTGTACTCGGAAACCGGCTGGCAGCAACTCGCCCAGGCCATCCACCGGCTGAACGAGGGCAACCCCACCGACGTCTTCCGGCTCGCCGACAACTACGCCGACCGCGACCCCGACGGTCGCTACAGCAACCTCTTCGACGCCAACCTCGCCGTCAACTGCGCCGACGAGGAGCAACGCCCCAGCCTGGAGCGGATCCGCGAACTCCAGTTCGTGTGGGGCACGCAGTACCCCATCTTCGGCCCGGCACTGGCATCCGGCCTGGTCTCCTGCACCGAATGGCCCGGCGGCAGCGACCCCTACCCCACCGGCCGCGCCGACGGCGCCCCACCGATCCTCGTCATCGGCACCACCGGCGATCCGGCCACGCCGTACGAGCAGACCCCGGCGCTGGCGGAGATGCTCGGTGTCGGACGGGTGCTCACCTGGGAGGGCGAGGGGCACACCGCGTACCCGCAGACCACCTGCATCACCGAGGCCGTCGACGCGTACCTCATCGACCT
Organism: Micromonospora sp. DT48; assembly: GCF_049844495.1. NCBI lineage: Bacteria > Bacillati > Actinomycetota > Actinomycetes > Micromonosporales > Micromonosporaceae > Micromonospora > Micromonospora sp. DT48. The sequence continues at coordinate 487,127 of NZ_JBNCLE010000005.1, read as the reverse complement.
GACCGTCCCACCCGAGGGAAAACGCTGCCCGGCGCGCTAATGCCACGAATGAGAGCCCACGGCAAGCTACTCGTCCCACCCGCCCCTTGACGTCAGGTTGATGCCTTGCGCGTCCGTCATTTGCTCGGCGCGATGAATAATCTCATCGATCTCGCGTTCATAGAGCCCGAGATCCTCGACGGCTTGCACGAAACCAAGCACCTTTACCTGAATCGCGAGTTCCAGATCAGCTTCTTCGCATACGGCGCGACCCTGATCAAGAACACCTTCGGTTATCGAAATGGCAGTCAACCTGTCAAGAAGCGGATCTTGTGAAGCGGTGACTACTCTCTCAGCAAAACCGGCAACAATTTCGATGGTCCGACCACGATTGAAGCGTTTCTTGACTGCTATCTCGAACGCAGCGCTGACCACTGCAGCGATCGCCTCGTTCGACTGCTCACGCGGCAAGGCAGCCACCCGCTCACGGTCATATACGGCCATAGCTCTCAAAGTTTGACCAATCACCGATCTCGGTTGAATACCGGCATCATTTCTGCCGCCTTTGGTAGCAGCACTTACACCCGCCGCACGGCGAGATCGTCCAGTCTTCCGCCGCCAACGATCCAGCCGCTTCTCCGCAGCCCTGACCAACTCCGCCACATCCCGTTCCGACAGACGCGCCATCCGAACTGACTCTTCGAGAACAGGTAGAACCAACAGTCGATCACGACGTCGAAGATCACGTGGATGGGCTTTCCCCATAGCCAGATCAACGAGCGCCTTAGCGACATCGGGCGCGACCGGAGAATGCCTCTGCCTCGCGAGGGTGGTTGTAACGAAGGTTTGCGCAGCTTCGGCATCGAGGTCTTGGGCAAACATTCGCCGCATCACGACAATCCATGCTTGGTAGATCAGCTCGGGTGCCGACATGGGGTGAACCATCAGGAGCAATGTACGCTGTACATTCTGAGAGATCAGATACTGCCATACACGCTTCCCGGCACCTGTCGCCGGCACCAAGCTCACCTCTCCTGCCTGCCGTACCACCGCCTCGCCACCTCCACCATCATCTTCGCCGCACGTTTTGCTACCGCAAAGACTCCCAAGAATCCTATAAACCAGCCGGTCGCTGGATCGGGGTGTGCTGCCTTGATCGCCTTTTCAAGACCTCTCGCCGGCGCCTCGGTTTGGGTACGACGGTTCTTGATTTGCTCCGACCGCTCCGTGGTCCGGTTTATTTCAAGAAGGTTCTCCTTGCCAATCCTGTCGCACGTACACACCTGCCGCTCGCGCAAGTCCCGGTTAGGAATGCCCGTAGCTCCGCCGTGCACCGGGCAACTCGGGTTGACATTGTGTACGAGAACCGAGATGTCGCCGGCGATCACATAGTAGGTGTGGATGTCGTCAACGGTGAGGTTGTGAACCGTGGCGATCGCGCCATAGGCGACGACGGCGATGACGATGGCCCGGGCGCCGTCGGGAGTCAGCAGCTGATCGCCCAGGCTGAGGTGCTCGGCGCGCAGCCATTCCCGCTTGTTGTCGACCCAGAACGGGTGCCCGTCGGTGGCGGTGACCATGCCGTCGGCGGTGCCGTCGCCGTCGGAGTCGATGCTGATGTCGACGAGCGTCTTACCTCCGCCGCCCGTGATCAGAGCAGTGACCGGGCGGGCGCCCTCCTTGCCCGTCTCGGGATCGACGGCCCAGACCACGTCGTCGAGTTCAATGTGCTCGATGGCCTTGTAGCTGCCGTCCGCCATCAACACGGGAGTACCAGGAACGAAGCTGTTACATGGAGGCCCCTTGCTCTTGATGGCGTTCTTTACCGCGCCCGCACCGCGCGCAGCGGTCTTCGCTTGGCGGACGCCGGGGACCATGCCTGCCACGCCCATCGCGCAGTCCAGACCGATCTCACCCACGCACGTCTTGATGGTGTCGATCGCACCGGCCACCACAGCCACAGCCCCGGCGGCTACTGCCACCACCTGCGCCGGCGGCGGCAGCACGGCAGCCACCATCGCCACCGTGCCAGCAACCGCAGAAATCGTGCCGGCATTGTTGACCACCGTCTTGACCGCCGATGTGGCAGCGCCGGCCACCGCGTTGCCAGCCCGGCTGGCCGCGTTCTTGACCTTGCCCCAGAAGAGCCCGTCCGGGTCGGCGAACGTGATTGGGTTGTTGTTCGCATACGCGAACGGGTGCATGCGCTGCGGGTCGTACTCGTCCGTCTGTGGGTCAACGGAGATGAACGCACCCAGCGCCGCGTCGTAGAACCGGGCACCCAGCAGCGACAGGCCGGTCGGGTCCTCGATGCCGCCAACGAAGCCGCGCTGCCCGGAGGGCCAGGTGCCACCGTTGCCGCCGGAGCGCTTGTTGCCGTACGGATCGGAGTAGCGGACGGTGTCGACCCGGGTCACCGAGTTGACCGCCCAGTGGGCCGAGTCGTGCTGGTCCGACGCTAGCCAGATCAGGTCCTTCGCACCGCCGGCGGTGGACGCCGTGCGGGAGGCGATGACATCACCAGCGTGCTCGTAGTAGCGGGTCGCCGTCTTGTTCTGGCCGGAGACGGTCAACTCGTGCCCGGCAACGAAGACGGTGGCGTCGCCGTTGGGGTCGATCCGGGCGATCCGGTTGCCGTCCACGTCGAAGTGCATCCGGGTGGTGCCGTCGGGTCCGGTGATCTCGCTGAGCTTGCCCTGGGCGTTCCAGTCGAGGGTCTCGGTGACCCCGCCGACCCGCCGGTAGGTCAGGTTGCCGACGGCGTCCCAGTCGTAGTGGTCGACCCGTTCGCCGGTGGTGACCGTCCGCACCGCGTGCGGCTGGGCGCCGATCGTGGCGTACCCGTAGGTGGAGGTCAGGCCGGTGCGCTGGTCGGTCACCGACTCGCGGGAGCCGGCCTTGTCGTAGGCGTACGCCTTCCAGTACGGCGAGATGCCACCCACGGTGCTCGACTGCGGGTTGCTGGCGCACGTGCTCGTGCTCTGCGTCCACGCTTGGGTCAGGCGACGCAGCTGGTCGTACTGGAAGCACTGGACGTCGCTGTCACCGGGCCGGGCGTTGCCGTCGTTGTCCTGCGGCCGGTTGGCCATCGACAGCACGTTGCCCGCCGGATCGTACTGGTAGCTCAGGGCGGCGACGTTTGTGATGCTGGCGTCACGGTCGAAGTAGAACTCGGCGAGCCGCCGGGTCACATCGTCGTAGACGTAGGTGTGGTACGCCTGCGGCTTGTTGTTCACCCCGAGCTTGCGTTGCAGCAGCTCTCCGTAGGGCGAGTAGGTGGCGTCGTCGACGTAGACGTTGACCGTTCCGGAAGGCGAAGCCGTGCCGACGCCGTTCCAGGTGTCGAGGGTCTCCTCGCGGGTGACCAGCCCTTCGGTCGGGGTGGCACCGTGGGTGTTTGAGCCGTCGTGGTAGGTCCGGACGTCGGAGACGACGTCGTTCGGGCGGGAGATTATCGCATCGCATGCCTTGGCGACGGTCTCCACCCGGGACACGGCCGCCCGGATCCACGCGGTGTCGTTGCTGACGTACGTGGTGCGGGTGCAGGTCTCGTCGCCGGTCTGGGCGGTGTCGCCCAGGTCGGACACCGTCTCCGGCAGACCCTCCGAGGTGTACGTCGTCCGGGACTCGGTGCGCGCCCACTTGCTCGGCGCGAGAAGCTTCCGGCTCCGCTGCACGGAGGGACCACTCAGGTACGCGCGGGAGGTGCCTCCGTCGTGGGTCCGTGCGGCTGTCTGCCGGGTCCAGTACTGCGTGGTGGACGCCTCGATCAATGTCGAGTTGTCGAGAGTCGCCTCCTCCAGCGGCATACCGGCAAGCGCCGGGTGGTCGGCGAAGGTGTCTCCTTCGGAGTCGGAAACCTGCACGTCACGTCGCCCTCCGCCGGGCAACGGCTGGTCGTGCATGCCTCGGTGGAACCGCTTACGGGTGGTCCGTGGCACGCGGCAGACACGGTCGCTGTGCCGCCCACGACGTAATCCGTCTCGCGGACCAGCGGATTGGCTGCCGCCGCTGCGCTCTTCACCACGAGGAGGTGGGAGAAGCCACCGCGCTCGGCGCGCACCAGGAGGTCAACGTCCGGGTACACGTTCGGATAGGTGATGCTGTCTCCGGCGATCACACCCGGCGGGAGTGGGTCCGCCCAGCCGAGTGAGAAGCTGGCACCACCCCCGGTCATTGTGGCGAAGGCACCCTTCCCGCCCGGCGAGAAGACCACGTCGGCGCTCGAAGCCACCGGTCGCACCAGGCCGTCAGGACCTACCGTCAGGGTCGTGTCGATCTCCGCCCAGGTGCCGGCCTGCCTGGTCCATTGCGGTTCCGCCCACGACTCGAAGGTGAAGTCGCCGGAGGGCTGGGCAAAGACCTTCGTCGTCTCCGAGGCCGCTTCCAGCACTTCCACGGGAGCGTCGCACTTCTCGGCCAGAGCCTGAGCTGCGTGCTCCGAAGCCACTCCGGATCGCACATCGCCCGAGCACGGGTCGGCGAGGTTGGCGCTGGCGCGGGTAGCCGGCGGTAGCGTGGCGATGGAGCCAGCCAGCACCACAAGGGCCACAGTGGACCGAATCCAGGCAGGACGAACCGACAAGCCGCACCCCCGTGAAGCAAACGTGATCAAGCTTGCGGCACAACGTACAGATAGGTAAATCCAGCACCAGAGCGAATCTGGGCCGATACTCTCCGCGCACTCCTTACGGTGCAATCGTCGGTTCTAGCGCGGCCAGTAGCTGACAGTGACTGCCGCCGTCCGCTCCTGGCGGCCGGACTCGGGTTGCGCTGAGTTCGCTGCGGCGAGATGGCCGATGCTCGCCGCATTCGAATGGACGGGCACCACCGACAGCAGCCCGATCACCTGGGTCTCGCTATGGGCGGGCGTCCGTGAGGTAGTGGCGTACCACGCGGGTGACGGTGTCACGGTCGCCCTCGACGCGTACGGTGCCGGCGCGTTCGGCGTCGGTGAGCGGCAGGCCGCCGAAGAGCACCTCGCTCCAGGCCGTCGAGTCGGCGGTCACGATCGCCACCGGGTCGACGACGGCACCGGGCCGGACGTCCAGCAGCCCGTCGACGGCGGTCAACCGGTTCTCACGTACGGGTGGGTCGGGCTGGCGTGCGTCGTAGAGGCGCAGGGCGGTCGGCGGCAGGCCCTCGGGGACGGGGGGCGCCATGGTGCGCATGGCGAGGACCATGGCGTCGGGGGTCATGCCACCGCTGGTGCGGGGGTCCGGTCCGGAGGTGTACCAGCGGCCCAGGGACGCGAGGACCGACTCCAGGCCCCGACCCCACTCGGTGACGGCGTACGCACGGGTGCGGGCCAAGTCGGGCAGGGTCACCTGGTCGACGATGCCGGCCTGACGCAGGGATCTGAGCCTGTCACTGAGGACTGCCGGCGTGATACCACGGACGGACTCCTGAAGGTCGGCGAAACGCTTGGGGCCGAGGAGCAGTTCGCGGACGACGATGAGCGTCCACCTGTCGCCCACCAGGTCGAGGGCATTGGCGGCCCGGCAGGCGTCGCCGTGGTGCGCGTAGGTCAACTTGGCAGGCAATCCCGATTAACTTCTTTCACACGAGTGGACGCTATGTTTATAGTAGCGGTATGCAGAGTATGGATACACCACCAGCACCTCCGGTGGTCGACCGCGACACGTGGCTCCGAGAGCGAAACGCACTCCTCGTCCGGGAGAAGGAGCACACCCGGGCGGGTGATGCCATCGCCGCTGCCCGCCGTCGCCTCCCGATGACCGAGGTCAACCCGGTCAAACTGGTCGGCGAGCGGGGCCCGGTCTCGCTGCTCGACCTCTTCGACGGGCGTGACCAACTCGTGGTCTACAAGCACATGTGGCACCTCGGCAAGCCGTTCGAGGAGCAGTGCGAAGGCTGCACCATCAGCATCTGGAACTTCCACGAGGCTAGCTACCTGGAGGCACGGGGCACCAGGTTCGCGGTCTTCGCCGAGGGACCGTACGAGGAGATCGCACCGTTCCGCGAGTTCATGGGCTACCTTCACCCCTGGTACTCGACGTACGGCATCGACGAGCCCGCGGTCGCCGGCGGCGGCAACATCGCCTGCTACCTGCGCCGGGGTGACCGGGTGTTCCTCACCTACGAGACGACCGGTCGCGGCGTCGAGGCGATCATGGGCTCGCTCAAGCTGCTCGACATGACGGCCTACGGACGACAGGAAGCCTGGGAGGACTCCCCCGAAGGCTGGCCGCAGGCCGACCCTACGTACAGCTGGTGGCGCAAGGACGGCCGCCCGGTAGCCCAGTGGACCCGCCCCGGCGCGACACCGGTCCAGTCGGACCAGCACCACTGTCACTGAGAACCCCAGTCGAACGGTTGCCACCTGCCTCAGGCCAACTAAACGAAGTCCCTGGGCCACCTACGGCGCGCCCAGGGACTTCGACATGGTCCCTAGCTCACGGCTGTCTGATCCTGCGGAGCGAAGCAGGGGCGCAGGGGTGGTGGTCTGGCCGCCGGGCACCACGTTGCTGAAGAACGGCCCGGCGGGCGTACGCGTGCCTGACGTCGGAGAGACTCTGCCGCGCATCGGGGCACGCCGTTGTGGGACGCTCGCGGGATGGGCGACGTGATCTTCCGTGACGCGGTTCGGGCCGACCTGCCGGCCATCCTCGACCTGCTCGCCGACGACATGCTGGGGCGTACCCGTGACGTCGGCGAGGTCGACGCCAGGTACGAGAAGGCGTTCGCGGAGATCACCGCCGACCCGCGTAACCAGCTCATCGTCGCCGAGGCGGGGGGTGAGTTGCTCGGCTGCATGCAGCTCACCTACATTCCGGGGCTCGGCCGGCACGGCACCGAGCGGCAGTTGATCGAGTCGGTCCGGGTCCGCTCGGACCAGCGCGGACGGGGTCTGGGCCGGCAGATGATGACGTGGGCGATCGACCAGGCGCGGCAGCACGGCTGCGGTCTGGTGCAGCTCACCACCGACAAGGCCCGCCACGACGCGCACCGCTTCTATCTCGGGCTCGGCTTCGTCGCCAGCCACGAGGGCATGAAGCTCAGTCTCTGACACCGGCGGACGGACGCCCTGCCAGCCTGGGTCGCCCCACGTCGCAGTTGATGACGCAGGCCCAGAAGGTCGTCAGCGTCGCCAGACTCGACCCGTGGGTCAAGGACCGGGCGGACCCGGATCAGCCAGAAGTCACCCTCGGGCAGGACGATCGCCCAGCCGATCGGGATGTCGTTCTCCGCCACGAGCACCAGCAGTTCCGGCTTGCTGTCGACCTCGATCTCGGGCAGGTCCGCCACCTCGACGGACCCGATCCCCTGCTCCCCGCTCACTGGTAGCTCCGCTGGTTACACCGCCGCACCGTGTGGCTAAAGAGCTGCTGCCCGACCCTCGTCAACGGCCGCTGTCGTGGCTGGACCCCCGTCGGGGCGTTCGCACGCAGGTCGACCGGCGCGGTAGGTACCGGGCTAGTCGGCTCTACGGTGCCTCGTCGAGAACTGGGACGTCTGCTCCGCCAAGCCCGCGAACAGGCCGGCATCGGCTTGGAAGCCGCCGCCTCAGATCTTGAATGGTCACGGGCGAAGATGTACCGGATCGAGTCCGGCCAGACCCCGATCCGCGCACTGGACGTCGAACAGATGTGCCGGCTGTACGGTGCCTCGCCGGAGACGTCGGAGGTCCTGATCAGCCTCGCGAAGGAGTCCAAGGGCAAGGGCTGGTACCACGCCTACGGCGAGGTGATCCCTCGGTGGTTTCAGCTGTACGTCGGGCTCGAATCGGCCGCGAGCCACATCCGCACCTACGAGCACGGCCTGGTTCCTGGACTCCTACAGACTCCCGAGTACACGGCGGCAGTCGCGCGATCTCGGCCGGGCATCACGGACGAGGAGGTCGCGAAGATCGTTGAGCTGCGGTTGGAACGCCAACGCGTTCTCGCCAGGCAACGTCCGGCCGCGCCCACCCTTGATGCAATCCTGGACGAGGGCGTTCTGCACAGGAGCGTGCCCGGCATGGCTGAGCAGATTGACCGACTGCTTGCGGCCAGCGAGAGACCCAACGTGTCGATCAGGATCTCCCCGCTTGAAAGCAAGCTGACTCGTGCTGCCGTGGCCGGAAGCTTCGTCATCCTGGACTTTCCCACCCAGGGTGCTCGGTCAGCCGAGCCGACCACCGTGTACTGCGAGGGACTCACCGGCGCGCTATACCTTGACCGGCTGGAAGAGGTCCGCGCGTATGCCGAACTCTGGAAGCACATCAGTGCCGAGGCGTTGAGCGTCGAGGCGTCCCAGACGCTGATGCGGCAAGTCAAGGAGAGGCAGCATGACTGATCTGACCGGTGCGATCTGGCGGAAGGCCAGCCGCAGCAGCGACCAAGGCAACTGCGTGGAGGTGGCGGACAACCTTGCCCGGGTCGTGGGGGTGCGGGACAGCAAGGACGCCGACGGGCCGGTGCTGCGGTTCGACACCTCCCAGTGGCGCTGCTTCGTGAACGGTGTGAAGGGTGGCACCCCGAGCTGACGCTCGATCGGCGCGTTGCCCGCCGTAGCGCGGGGCTGGTTCGATCATCGGCATGGACATCCTTCTGGCCACACTCCTCGCCCTGGTCATCGGCCTGCTGCTCGCGCAGGCGCCGAGCCGCCGCGAGGTGGCCCGCACCGCGTACCGGCTGACCGAGCTGGAGCGGCGGCTGACCCTGGTGATGGATCACCTCGGCGTCGCCGACACCGACCCGCTACCCCCGGCCGTCCGGGAGGAGCTTGCCCGCGGTAACAAGATCAAGGCGATCGCGGAGTACCGGAAGATCACCGGCGCGGACCTGCTGACTGCCAAGACCGTGGTGGAGGCGGGCGAGACGCGCCGGTGATGGTCAGCGGGGGCGGTCGCGGTCCTTGGAGGGTTGGACCCGCTTCGGTTCGCCCGGCATCTTCGGATGGTCGGGTGGGTAGGGCAGGTCGCCCTCGCCGGCTGCGGCGTCCCGCTCGGCCCACTCCAGCAGCGGTGTGATGTCCCACGCGGCGTCGTCGATGCCGGCGTGCGGATCGCCGCGCTGGGCCAGCCGTTCCGGCACGGTACACAGGTCGAAGTCGTCCGGGTCGACGTCGGGAAGCTCGTCCCAGGTGACCGGGGTGGAGACGGTCGCCCGGGCGTTGGCGCGCAGCGAGTACGCGCAGGCGATGGTGCGGTCGCGGGCCATCTGGTTGTAGTCCACGAAGACCCGTTCGCCGCGTTCCTCCTTCCACCAGGCGGTGGTAACCAGGTCGGGTCGGCGGCGGGCCAGTTCACGGGCCAGCGCGATGGTGGCCCGGCGTACCTCGACGAACGTCCAGCGCGGTTGGATGCGCAGGTAGACGTGCACACCTCGACCGCCGGAGGTCTTCGGCCAGCCCGGCACGCCCAGCTCGTCGAGGATCGCGCGCAGCTCGGCGGCGGCCGTCGCGGCGTGGGCGAAGTCGGTGCCGGGCTGCGGGTCGAGGTCGACCCGCAGCTCGTCGGGCTGGTCGACGTCGGTGGCGCGCACGGGCCACGGGTGGAACACCACCGTGCCCATCTGTGCTGCCCAGGCCACGTGGGCCAGGTCCGCCGGGCAGAGCTCCGCGGCCTTGCGCCCGCTGGGGAAACTGATCTCGACGGTACGCACCCAGGGCGGCACGCCCCGGGTCGGCACCCGCTTCTGGAAGAACATCTCCCCCTCGATGCCGTCGGGGAAGCGTTGCAGGGTCGTCGGCCGGTCACCCAGCGCCCGCATGATGCCGTCGCCCACGCTGAGGTAGTAGTGGAAGACGTCGGCCTTGGTGAAGCCACGCTCCGGGAAGATCACCCGATCGGGGCTGGACAGTCGTACGGTGCGCCCGGCCACCTCGATCTGCTCGGCCGCAGCCTTCGTGCCACCCATTGCGCGACCATATGCGACGGGTACGACCTTCGGCGTACGGTTGAGCGGTGACTCTTCCCGACAGCGAACTGCCCCGCACCGAGGACGAGTGGCGGGTCCGGCTCAGCCCCGACGAGTTCCGGGTGCTGCGCGAGCACGGCACCGAACCCGCGTGGACCGGTGAGTACGTCGACACCAAGACGCCGGGTATGTACCGGTGTCGGGCCTGCGGTGTCGAGTTGTACCCGAGTGACACCAAGTTCGACTCGCACTGTGGCTGGCCCAGCTTCGACGACGCGATCCCCGGCGCGATCAAGGAGATCGAGGACAACTCGCTCGGCATGCGTCGCACCGAGATCCGTTGCGCTCGCTGCGACAGCCACCTCGGGCACGTCTTCCGTGGTGAGGGCTTCACCCCGAAGAACACCCGGCACTGCGTGAACTCGCTCTCCATCCGCCTGGACCCGAGCGGGGCCTGAACCGAGCGAGGCTTAACCTGAGCGAGGCCTGACCCGCCCGTTGCCGACCGCGCGTCACCCGACTACCGACACCGACCGCGCGTCCGCCCGACTATCGACGTCGGGCGGTCGCGGCGTCGGCTGGTCAACCGGCTGCGGGCCGCTCGCCCATCAGCGCGACCTGGGCGGTACGCGACTGCTCGACGCGCCGGGCCAGGTCGAGCACCCGTGCGTCGCTACCCGCCGCCAGGTGTGCGCGGGCCAGGTCGGCCGCTGCCTGCTGGTGGCTGCTGAGCACGTCGATCAACACTCGGTCGACCTCGGCGGTCGGGGCGTCGCGCAGTCGCGCCACCTGTTCAGGGTCGGTGCCGTGCCCGGCGTGGTCGTCGGCGCGGGCACTGCGCCCGGCCTGAGCCAGCCAGCCGCGTACGGTGGCCAGTTCGTCGGCCTCGGTCACCTCGACGGCGGCGACCAGGGTCCGCAGCTCGGGGTCGGTCAGCCGGTCCCGCACGAGCCGGACGATCTGGAGGGTCTGCTCGGTGTGCCCGGCCATCATCGACAGAAACAGCAGGTCGATGCCGGTCAGCTCGCCCGGCGTCGCGGCTCGGGTCACGGCCGCCGAGCCGGTCGCCTCGGTGGGTGCGGGCGCGCCGCACCCGGTGACGGCGAGCAGCACCGCGAGCAGGTGGGGTGGCAACACCCGCAGCGCGGCACGTCGAGCACGTCGCACGGCGGGCCCGGCGGGCGGTACGGCGGGCGGGAGATGCGACCGGAGTCGGCCGCATCTCCCGTCGGTCAGATCTGGCTCCACAGTGCCGGTACGTTCGGCGGTTCCCATCCGGCGAGGGCGGTGTGCGCCTGCCGGCAGACGTAGGTGCGACCGCCGTAGGTGACCTGGTCGCCGACGGCGTACGCGCGACCGGCTGTCCAGGTGCCGCCGGTGGGCGGGTTGGTCGTCGGCGCGACCGTCGGGGTCGGCGACGGCGGGTTGGTGGTCGGGCTCGGGCTCGGACTCGGCGTCGGGTTGCCGCCGCCACCACCGACCTGGAGGTCGACGCAGGAGTAGAAGGCGTTGGCGGTGTCGGCGATGTTCCACACCGCCAGCAGCTTCTGCCGACCTGGGTAGCCGGAGAGGTTGACGGTGTGCGAGACGGTCGGGCCGGGCTGGCGTCCGCCGCCGGAGAAGACCGCGACGCGGGTGTTGCCGATGAAGTACTCCCAGTCGCGGGTGGCGTGCATGGCCGTGTTGACCCAGGTGAACGTCACGGTGGTGCCGACCGAGGTGGCCGGCCAGCCCCGGTTGTCGTCGTTGAGGACGGCGAAGTGCGAGATGTTGGCGTGGCAGTTGCGCAAGCCCTTGGGGCCTTCGACGCTCTGCGGTTCCCACCTGATCTGCCCGCAGTCGGGCACCCGGTTCTGGGCGCAGAGCGCCTGGCGGCTCGGCGGTGCTGAGACGTAGCCGTGGGCCTGGGCGGGGGTGGCGACGGCCAGGGTGGAAACCATGGCGCCCGTCGCGACGAGCGGAAGGGTGAGTCTTCGGCGCATGGCGGCAACTCCTTGTCGGCGTGATGCCTGGTGAGGTGCCACCAACATAATTTAAACCTTGTTAACAGTAAAGACTACTATCAATAAAACAAGGACCGCCCGGCGCAGTGCCGCAAGATGGGACAAAAGGTCTACCGATGGAGGTACGGGGCGTGGCTACCTGCGAGGTCTGCGGCAACGACTACTGGCTGGCGTTCGAGGTACGGACGGTCAGCGGCGACGTGCACACCTTCGACAGCTTCGAGTGCGCGATCCACAAGCTGGCACCGATCTGCGAGCACTGCGGCATCAAGATCTCCGGCCACGGGGTCGAGGTCTCCGGTCGGTTCTTCTGCTGCGGCCACTGTGCCCGCTCGGTGGAAGCCGAACACGGTGCCGAGATCCGCGACGCCGTCGGCGCACGCCCCGCCTGACCGCCCCGCCACCACTACCACGCACCACCCGCACACCCGCGCAGCACCGGTAGGCAGCGGCAAGATCCCTGAGTCACCGCACTAGCCTGTCGGCATGCCCGCCACGCCCCTGCTCCGGATCGCCAGCTTCGACGAGTTGGACACCCGAACCTTCCACGACCTGGTACGCCTGCGGGTCGACGTCTTCGTGGTCGAGCAGGAGTGTGCGTACCCGGAGATCGACGGGCGCGACGTCGAACCCGGCACCCGGCATCTGTGGCTGGCGCAGCACGGCGCCCCGGTGGCGTACCTGCGAATTCTGGCCGACCCCGGCGGGGTCGCCAGGATCGGGCGGGTGGTGGTGGCACCGGACGCCCGGGGGGCCGGGCACGCGGGACGGCTGATGACGGCGGCCCTGGCGGAGATCGGCGACCGGCCGTGCGTACTGGACGCGCAGTCGCACCTGGTGGAGTTCTACGCCCGGCACGGCTTCACGGTCAGCGGGCCGGAGTACGTCGAGGACGGCATCCCGCACACCCCGATGCGCCGGATCTGCTGAGCGACCCGAAACCGGTGCTGGAAGCGTTTCGACAACCCCTCGCACCTGATGCCGGAAATCGCTTTCCTCATTGACGTACACCGATCAAACGTGCCATCCTTCCGGTCGAGTCAGCACGCGTGGGCACGCTGACAGCACGGGAGAGGGCAACTCCCGAGCGTCCGGGCGATGTCGAAATCCGACGACTCCCCCTGGGGGCTCCATGTCCAACTCACTCAGATCATCGCGGGCACTCTGGCTGCTGGCCGTCGCGGCCATCGCCACACTGCTCCTCACCACGGCTCTGGTGGCACCCGCCTCCGCGCACGGCTCGGTGGCCGACCCGGTCTCCCGCAACTACGGCTGCTGGCAACGCTGGGGAAACGACTTCCAGAACCCTCGGATGGCCACCGAGGACCCGATGTGCTGGCAGGCGTGGCAGACCGACACCAACGCCATGTGGAACTGGAACGGCCTCTACCGCGAGGGGGTGGCCGGCAACCACCAGGCCGCCATCCCCGACGGTCAGCTCTGCTCCGGCGGGCGCACCGAGAACGGGCGCTACCGGGCGATGGACACCCCGGGCGCGTGGCGGACCACCTCGGTCGCCAACAGCTTCCGGCTGAAGTTCTACGACCAGGCCAGTCACGGTGCCGACTACATCCGGGTGTACGCCACCCGGCAGGGCTACGACGCGCTGACCACGCCCCTGGCCTGGTCGCACCTGGAACTGGTCGGGCAGATCGGCAACACGCCGGCCTCCCAGTGGCAGCAGGAGCCCGGCGGAGTGTCCATCGAGATCCCGGTCAACGCTCCCGGGCGCACCGGACGGCACGTCATCTACACGATCTGGCAGGCCAGCCACTCCGACCAGTCGTACTACATCTGTAGCGACGTGCAGTTCGGCGGATCCAACCCGCCCCCCACCACCACGCCGCCGCCGAGCACGCCCTCGCCCACCACGCCGCCGCCCAGCACGCCGCCGCCCTCCGACCCGCCGGTGACGGGCGCCTGCTCGGCGACGTACCGGGTCACCAACAGCTGGTCCGGCGGATTCCAGGGTGAGGTCCAGGTGACGGCCGGCAGCGCCCCCATCCGAGGCTGGACGGTGCGGTGGACGTACGCCAACGGGCAGCAGATCAACCAGTCCTGGAACGCCACCGTCACCACCAGCGGCTCGACGGTGACCGCTCAGAACGTCGGGCACAACGGCAGTCTCGGTGCCGCCGCCAGCACCACCTTCGGTTTCCTGGCCTCGACCAGCGGCACCAACAGCACACCGACGCTGACCTGCACGGCGACCACCTGACCCCGGCCGGGGCCGCGCCACACTTCCTCGGGCGCGGCCCCGCCCGGCACGGTGAGCGGCAGCCGAAAGGCCGGGCATCGGCACCCGGCAGCCCGGCGGGGTGGCCAGCACCGGTCTGGCGGTGCCGAACCCCGCTGCGGAGAACGCTTCCCGCGTTGACGTACGCCGATACTTCGTGGCACGCTCCCCTCGGAGCCACACCACAAGGGCAACGCAGATCGGCCACGGGAGAGGCAACTCCCGAGCGTCCGGGCGCAGTCGCGAACTGACAATTCCCTTGGGGAGCTCCATGCCGAACGTACTCAGATCACCACGTGCTGCCTGGCCGCTGGCCATCGTGGCCGTCGCCCTCTTGCTGCTCACCACCGCGCTGGCCAACCCCGCCTCCGCGCACGGCTCCGTGGTCAACCCCGCGTCGCGCGCCTACGGCTGCTGGGAGCGCTGGGGTGGCGACCACATGAACCCGCGGATGGCCACCGAGGACCCGATGTGTTGGCAGGCCTGGCAGGCCGACCCGAGCGCCATGTGGAACTGGAACGGCCAACTCCGCGAGGGTGTGGGCGGCAACCACCAGGCCGCCGTGCCGGACGGCCAGCTCTGCTCGGGCGGGCGGGCCGAGGGCGGTCGCTACAACGCCCTCGACGCGGTAGGTGCCTGGCGGACCACCCCGGTCGCCAACAGCTTCCAGTTGAAGTTCTTCGACCAGGCCAGCCACGGTGCCGACTACATCCGGGTGTACGCCACCCGGCAGGGCGTGGACACGCTCACCAAGCCACTGGCCTGGTCCGACCTGGAACTTGTCGGCCAGATCGGCAACACCCCGGCGTCGCAGTGGCAACGTGAGGTCGACGGGGTGTCGATCCAGATTCCGGTGAACGCGCCCGGCCGCACCGGTCGGCACGTCATCTTCACGGTCTGGCAGGCCAGCCACTTCGACCAGTCGTACTACATCTGCAGCGACGTGCAGTTCGGCGGATCCAACCCGCCGCCCACCACGCCGCCGCCCACGACGCCGCCGCCGAGCACTCCCCCGCCGAGCACTCCCCCGCCGAGCACGCCGCCGCCCTCCAACCCGCCGGTGACGGGTGCCTGCTCGGCGACGTACCAGGTCACCAACAGCTGGTCCGGCGGATTCCAGGGTGAGGTCCAGGTGACCGCCGGCAACGCGGCCATCAGCGGTTGGCGGGTGACCTTGACGTACGCCGACGGCCAACAGGTCAGCCAAGCCTGGAACGCCACAGTCAGCTCCAGCGGCTCCACGGTGACCGCGACCAACGTCAGCTACAACGGCAACCTCGGTGCCGGCGGCAGCACCAGCTTCGGCTTTCTCGCCTCCGGCAACAGCACCAGCACGCCGACGGTGACCTGCACCGCGACCACCTGACCCCGGGCGGGGCCGCGCCACACTCCCTCAGGCGCGGCCCCGCCCGGTCCAGCCACAGGCGCCCCGCGTGTTAGGAAGGGCCCCCTTTACCACGCCAGGCGTTAACAAGGTGCCCTTCCTTGCACACAGCTCAGGGGAGGGCGGAGACGATGTCGGCGATCGCGCGCCGACGGCCGGTGTAGAAGGGGACCTCTTCGCGTACGTGCAGCCGGGCCCGGGAGGCACGCAGGTCACGCATCAGGTCGACGATGCGGTGCAGCTCGTCGGCCTCGAAGGCGAGCATCCACTCGTAGTCGCCGAGTGCGAAGGAGGCGACCGTGTTGGCCCGCACGTCCGGGTAGCCGCGCGCCATCTGGCCGTGCTCGGCCAGCAGTTCCCGCCGCTCGGCGTCGGGCAGCAGGTACCAGTCGTAGGAGCGGACGAACGGGTAGACGCAGAGGTAGGCGCGGGCCTCCTCACCGGCCAGGAACGCCGGGATGTGGCTCTTGTTGAACTCGGCCGGTCGGTGCAGTGCCATCTGCGACCAGACCGGGGACATCGCCCGACCCAGGGCGGTTCGCCGCAACCGCAGGTACGCGTCCTGAAGGGCGTCGCTGGACGAGGAGTGCCACCAGATCATCAGGTCCGCGTCAGCGCGTAGTCCGGACACGTCGTAGGTGCCGCGCACCACCACGTCCTTGCCGGCCAGTTCCTCGATCAGCGACTCCACCTCGCCGCTGACGTTGTCGCGCAGCGACGGCAGCGGCGCGCTGGCCCGGAACACCGACCACATGGTGTAGCGGATGGTGGAGTTCAGCTCGCGCAGCCGGGCCGCGTTGCTCTGGTCGGTCATGTCGCGGATCCTTCCAATGCGGTGATGATCTCCTCGGCCGCCGTCTCGCCGGAGCGGACGCAGATCGGGATGCCGATCCCGTCGTAGCCGGCACCGGCCAGCCGCAGCGTCGGATGTGCCGCCCGCAGCGCCGACCGGGCGGCGGCGACCCGGTCGAGGTGACCGGGGGCGTACTGCGGCAACGCCCCGCCCCAGCGCTGCACGTGCCCGGCGACCGGTGTCGGCAGCGGTGTGCCCAGCACCGCCGACAGTTCCCGGTGCACGATGGCGGCGAGATCCTCGTCGGAGCGCTGGAGTTGCTCCTCGTCGCCGTAGCGACCCACCGAGGCGCGCACCAGCGCCAGCCCGTCCGGCCGGCGCAGGTGCCCCCACTTGGTGGTGAAGAAGGTGGACGCCTTGACCAGCAGGCCCTCGGTGGAGGGCACCAGGAGGCCGGAGAGTTCCGGCAGGGCCGGTTCGGGCAGTGCGAGGGTGACCAGGGCGACGCTGGCGTAGTCCAGCTCGCCGATCAGCGTCGCCGCGTCGGCGGCCACGTCGGCGAGCAGACGCGCGGCCGGTCGGGCCGGTACCGCCAACACCACCGCGTCCACGTCGACGTGCTCGGGGTCGCGGGTCGGGCCGACGGTCAGCCGCCAGCCGGGGCCGGTCGGGGTGAGTTCGCGTACCGCCGCGTGGCGGCGGATCGTCGCGCCGCTGGCGGCGACCGCCGCGTCGACCAGGGTGCTCAGTCCGCCGTCGAGGGTGCCGAAGACCGGCTCGCCGGGGGCGCGCGGCGTGGCGGCCAGCGCCCGGCGCACGGCGGCGAGCAGCGTGTGCTCCACCCGGGCGGCGCGGGCCAGCGCGGGCATGGTGGCCACCAGCGACAGGTCGTCGGCGCGGCCCGCGTACACCCCGCCGAGCATCGGGTCGACCAGCCGTTCGACCACGTCGTCGCCGAACCTCGCGCGGACCAGTGCGCCCACCGAGACGTCCTGGTCGGGACCGAGCAGGGGCCCGCCGCCGTCGCGGTCGGCGTCCGGGGTCGGCCGGGCCACCGCCGCCACCTTCTCCAGATCACCGGGTACGCCGACCAGCGTGCCGCCGGGGATCGGGCGCAGCCCACCGGCCAGGGCCAGCGCCGCCTGCCCGACGCTCGGGTGCACGATCCGCCCCGCCAGGCCGAGCCGACGGACCAGGGCCAGCGCGGCGGACTCCCCACCGGCCGGGTCACGCATCAGGAACGCCTCGGCCCCGAACTCGACCGGTCCCCCGGCCAGCTCGCCGGTACGCAGCTTGCCGCCGAGCGTCCCGGACTGCTCGTAGACGGTGATGTCGAGGTCGGGGCCGTGGTCGCGTAGTCGGACCGCAGCGGCCAGCCCGGCGATGCCGCCGCCGACCACCGCCACCCGCCGCCGCGTCGCCATCGTGGTCAGTCCCGCCCGACCGGCCCGGCGGACAGCTCGTGCACCAGGGCGACGACCCGGGTCAGCACCTCCGGGTCGGTCTCCGGCAGCACACCGTGGCCGAGGTTGAACACGTGCCCCGGCGCGGCGCGGCCCTGCTCCAGGATCCGGCGCACCTCGGCCTCCACCACGTGCCAGGGGGCCAGCAGCAGAGCCGGGTCGAGGTTGCCCTGCACGGCCCGGTCCGGCCCGATCCGGCGGGTCGCGACGTCCAGCGGCGTACGCCAGTCGACGCCGACCACGTCGGCGCCGGCCTCGCCCATCGCGCCGAGCAGTTCGGCGGTGCCCACCCCGAAGTGGATGCGCGGCACACCGGCGTCGGCGAGCCCGGCGAGCACCGCTGTCGAGTGGGGCAGCACGAACCGGCGGTAGTCGGCCTCGGACAGCGCACCGGCCCACGAGTCGAACAACTGCACCGCCGAGACACCGGCCTCGATCTGCACCCGCAGGAACGCCAGGGTCATCTCGGCCAGTCGGCCGGCGAGCGCGTGCCACAGCTCGGGCTCGCCGTACATCAACGCCTTCGTCTTGGCGTGGGTGCGCGACGGGCCGCCCTCCACCAGGTAGCTGGCAAGCGTGAACGGGGCCCCGGCGAAACCGATCAGCGGGGTGTCGCCCAGCTCCTTGACCAGCATCCGGACCGCCTCGTCGACATAGTCGACGTCGTCGCGGCCGATCGGCCGGATCCGGTCGATGTCGGCGGCGGTACGCACCGGCTCGGCCACCACCGGGCCGGTGCCGGGCACGATGTCCAGGTCGATCCCGGCGGCGGCCACCGGCACCACGATGTCGCTGAAGAGGATCGCGGCGTCCACCCCGTGCCGGCGTACCGGCTGAAGGGTGATCTCGGTGACCAGGTCGGGTCGGCGGCACGACTCCAGCATCGCCACGTTGGCCCGGATCTCCCGGTACTCCGGCAGCGACCGGCCCGCCTGGCGCATGAACCAGACCGGCGTGTGCGGTACGGGCCGACGGCGACACGCCCGCACGAAGGGCGAATCGGCGGGCCCGCCAGGGCGGGGTTCGTCGTCTCGGGCGGCGGTGCCCGTGGTGTCGGTGGTCATCGCGGCAATCGTGCCACGCGCCCGACCTCTGGAAAGGAAGGGCCCCTTGTTAACGCCTCCGGTAGAGCAGGGGCCCCTTATTAACACCATGGCAAGATAACGCCGAGGCCCGGTCGAACCCGTACGGTCGGGTGGACGACCCGTGGCGATCATCGGCGAGTCGATCGTCGGCGCGCCTCGCGGTCGCGACCCGGGCGGCGGCATAGGCTGCGGACATGGCCCCCCCGATCGCGCTGCCTGACACGTTCGCTCGCGCGGTCGCGGGTCTCCGGTCGGCGACGCCTCGGCCGGAGATCGTTCTGGAGGAGGTTGGGGCCCCGCAGCGGCTCGCCCCCTACGCGTTCGCGCTCTCGGCGACGGTGCTGCGCGACGGCGACGAGGTGGCCACCGGGCGGCTGATCCTGCTGCACGATCCGGCCGGACACGAGGCGTGGCAGGGCACCCTGCGGCTGGTCACCTACGTGACCGCCGAGTTGGAGGTCGACCTCGCCGCCGACCCACTGCTGCCCGGGGTGGGGTGGACCTGGCTCACCGACGCCCTCGACGCCCAGGACGCGGGATACCGGGCCATCGGCGGGACGATCACACAGACGATGTCGACCCGATTCGGTGAGCTGGCCGGGCCACCCGCGGCCGGCGACGTGGAGATCCGCGCCTCGTGGACGCCGACCTGTGTCGACCTGGCCCCACATCTGAACGCCTGGTGCACCCTGCTCGCCTCCACCGCCGGCCTGCCGCCGCCGGGGGTCACCGCGCTGCCGGAGCGCCGCTCCGCCGCCACCGGCTGAGCCCGTCCGACGTATGCCGACACGCGGCGGGGCGGGTGCGCGGCACTCGATCCACTCGCGCACTAGGGTTGTCAGGTGACCGACGAACCACCCCTGCGCCGTCGGGCCGCCGCAAGCCGTACGGGAAACGACACGCAGCACCCGCCATCGGCGCGGTCGGAGCCCTCGGACGCGGGGACCGAGCCTGTTGGCAGCCAGTCCGTGCCGCTGACCGAGCCCCGTGAGGGCACCCCCGAGCCAGTCGCCGACCCGGAGCAGTTCGCCGAGGTCGTGGCACGGTTCGCGGGCGGAACCGGCCCGGTGGCCCTGGACGCCGAACGTGCCTCCGGCTACCGCTACAGCCAGCGGGCCTACCTCGTACAGTTGCGCCGTGCCGGTGCCGGCACAGCGTTGATCGATCCCCTGCCGCTGCCCGACCTGAGCGCCCTGGACGCGGTGATCGCCGACGCGGAGTGGGTGCTGCACGCGGCGAACCAGGATCTGCCCTGCCTCGCGGAGTTGGGGCTGCGTCCACGCCGGTTGTTCGACACCGAGCTGGCGGCGCGGCTGGCCGGTTTCGAGCGGGTGGGGCTCGCGGCGCTCACCGAGCAGCTGCTCGGGTTCAGCCTGGAGAAGCACCACTCTGCGGCGGACTGGTCGAGCCGGCCGCTGCCCGAGTCCTGGCTGACCTATGCCGCGCTGGACGTCGAGTTGCTGACGGACCTGCGCGACGCCCTCGACGCCGAGCTGGCCCGGCAGGGCAAGTCCGAGTGGGCGGCGCAGGAGTTCGCCGCGCTCGTGCTGAACGGGGCCCGACCGCCCCGGGTACGCGCCGAACCGTGGCGGCGGACGTCCGGAATCCACCGCGTCCGTGGCGCGCGGGCACAGGCCCGGGTCCGTGCCCTGTGGTACGCGCGGGACCAGATCGCCGCCCGACGGGACACCGCGCCGGGGCGGGTGCTGCCCGACTCGGCCATCGTCGCGGCGGCCGAACTGGACCCGAAGGACGAGAAGACACTGCTCACGTTGCCCGGCTTCGGCGGTCGTTCGGTGCGGCGGCTGGCCCGTACCTGGCTGGCGGCGCTCGACGAAGCCCGGCAGTTGCCGGACGACGCGCTGCCGGCGGCCCCGACCGTGGACGGCCCGCCTCCGCCGCACCGCTGGGCGGAGCGGGATCCGGCCGCCGCCGCCCGCCTGGCCCGCTGCCGCGAGGTGGTGTTGCGGGTGGCCGGCGAGCACAACCTGCCGCCGGAGAATCTGATCTCCCCCGACATCATCCGCCGGATCGCCTGGCAGCCCCCCGAGGAGATCACCGAAGCCACCGTCGCCGATGCCCTGCGCGACCACCACGCCCGCGAATGGCAGATCGCCCTCCTCCTCCCCCACCTCCCCACCGCACTCTCCCCCACCTCCTGACCCGGCTTGACCCGTTGATCAAGAAGTTTTGGGGGGCGCGGGGGGGGGGGGGGGGCCCCCAACGCGGGGGGTGTGACGGCGGGGGGGGGGGGGGGGGGGGGGGGGGGGGGTGGGGGGGGGGGGGGGGGGTGGGGG
>NZ_JBNCLE010000005.1:431734-466014 GCF_049844495.1 Micromonospora sp. DT48 | reverse complement strand
CACCCTCACACACCCCTTTCTGTGCCCCCCCCCCCCCGGATCCCCCCCCCCACAACCTTTATATACACCCACGGCGGTGCGCCGGGTGGGGTGTGGGGTGGGTTACAGGGGGAGGTGCGGCACGGGTTATTACTGACGAGTAGCATCGGGTAAACGCCAGTGCTGGCGACCTTCGTCCGGTCCCGCCTGCCGCCTGGGCGGCGCGACGACCGGATCGCGGTCGAATAGGAGGCTCAATCGTGCCCCGTGAAGTCCGGGATGTCGTCTTCGTCGACGGTGTCCGCACCCCCTTCGGCAAGGCGGGTGGCATGTACGCCAACACCCGCGCCGACGACCTGGTGATCCGCTGCATCCGCGAACTACTGCGCCGTAACCCTCAACTGCCGCCGGAGCGGGTCGAGGAGGTCGCCATCGCGGCCACCACCCAGATCGGCGACCAGGGTCTGACGATCGGTCGCACCGCCGCGCTGCTGGCCGGGCTGCCCAAGACGGTGCCCGGTTTCGCCATCGACCGGATGTGCGCCGGAGCCATGACCGCCGTGACCACCGTGGCCGGCGGCATCGCCATGGGCGCGTACGACATCGCGATCGCCGGTGGCGTCGAGCACATGGGCCGACACCCGATGGGCGAGGGCGTCGACCCGAACCCGCGCATCGTCGCGGAGAAGCTGGTCGACCCGTCCGCGCTGGTCATGGGAGCCACTGCGGAGAACCTGCACGACCGGGTCCCGCACATCACCAAGCAGCGCACCGACGCGTTCGCCCTCGCCTCCCAGCAGAAGACCGCGAAGGCGTACGCCAACGGCAAGTTCCAGGAGGACCTGGTCCCGGTCGCCATCCGCGACGAGGAGAACGGCTGGGGCCTGGCCACGGTGGACGAGGCCCCTCGGGACACCTCGATGGAGAAGCTCGCCACCCTGAAGACCCCGTTCCGCCCGCACGGCAAGGTCACCGCGGGCAACGCGGCCGGTCTCAACGATGGCGCCACCGCCAGCCTGCTCGCCGACGAGGCCACCGCCCGCGAGCTGGGCCTGCCGGTCGCGATGCGGCTGGTGTCGTACGGCTTCGTCGGGGTCGAGCCCGAGGTGATGGGCGTCGGCCCGATCCCGTCGACGGAGAAGGCGCTGCGCATCGCCGGCCTGACCATCGACGACATCGGCCTGTTCGAGCTGAACGAGGCGTTCGCCGTGCAGGTGCTGGCCTTCCTCGACCACTTCGGCATCGCCGACGACGACCCTCGGGTCAACCCGTGGGGCGGCGCGATCGCCATCGGTCACCCGCTCGCCTCCTCCGGCGTACGGCTGATGACCCAGCTCGCCCGGCAGTTCGCCGAGCGGCCGGAGGTCCGCTACGGCATCACCGCCATGTGCATCGGCATCGGTATGGGCGGCACGGTCATCTGGGAGAACCCCCACTGGGAGGGAGACAAGTGAGCGCGCTCGCCGCACCGAACGAGGTCGTCACCAAGGCACTGCTGCGGCAGGTGAACGTGCCGGGGCTGGACCGCCCGGCCGCGTTGATCACCCTGGACAACGGCTTCGACCACACCAAGCCGAACACCTTCGGCCCGGCGGGCCTGACCAGCCTGGACGAGGCGATCAGCGCAGCGCTCGCGGCCAACCCGGCGTTCATCGCGGTCACCGGAAAGCCGTACATCTTCTGTGTCGGCGCGGACATCACCGGCCTGCCGCTGCTGGCCGACCGGGAGCAGGCCCTGGAGATCGGCCGGCTGGGCCACCGGGTCTTCGCCCGGCTCAAGGACAGCGAGATTCCGACCTTCGCCTTCGTCAACGGCGCGGCGATGGGCGGCGGCCTGGAGCTGGCCCTGCACTGCCACTACCGGACGCTCTCCGGCGGCGCGGCAGCCCTGGCACTGCCGGAGGTCTCCCTCGGTCTGATCCCGGGCTGGGGCGGCACCCAGCTGTTGCCGAACCTGATCGGCATCCCGGCCGCCACCCAGGTGATCATCCAGAACCCGCTGATGCAGAACAAGATGCTCAAGCCGAAGCAGGCCGCCGAGCTGGGCATCGCGGATGTGCTGCTGGAACCGGCCGACTTCCTGGAACGCTCCCTGGAGTGGGCCGCCGGTGTGGTCCGGGGCGAGGTCACGGTGACCCGGCCCGAGGTCGACAAGGACATGTGGGCGGGCGTGCTCTACTTCGCCCGGCAGACGCTCGACCAGCGGCTGCACGGTGCGGTGCCGGCCGCGTACAAGGCGCTGGACCTGCTGGAGACGGCGAAGGACGCCGACTTCGCCACCGGCACCGCCGCGGAGGACGAGGCCCTGGCCGACCTGGTCTTCTCCGAGGAGCTGCGCAGCGGCCTGTACGCCTTCGACCTGGTGCAGCGGCGGGCCAAGCGGCCGGCCGGCGCGCCGGACAAGGGCCTGGCCCGGCCGGTGACCAAGGTCGGCATCGTGGGCGCCGGTCTGATGGCCAGCCAGTTGGCGCTGCTGTTCGCCCGCCGCCTTCAGGTGCCGGTCGTCCTGACCGACCTGGACCAGGCGCGGGTCGACAAGGGCGTGGGCTACGTGCACGCCCAGATCGAGAAGTCGGTCAGCAAGGGCCGGATGGACAAGGGCACCGCCGCGAAGCTGTACGGCCTGGTGTCCGGCTCGGTCGACAAGTCCGCCTTCGCCGACGCCGACTTCGTCATCGAGGCGGTCTTCGAGGACCTGAACGTCAAGAAGCAGGTCTGGGCCGAGCTGGAGAAGATCGTCAAGCCGGAGGCGATCCTCGCCACCAACACGTCCTCGCTGTCGATCACGGCGATGGCGGCGGAGCTGGAGCACCCGGAGCGGGTGGTCGGCTTCCACTTCTTCAACCCGGTCGCGGTGCTGCCGCTACTGGAGATCGTCCGGGGCGAGCGGACCGACGACGCCACCCTGGCCACCGCGTTCGCGGTCGGCAAGCAGCTCAAGAAGTCGAGTGTGCTGGTGAAGGACGCCCCGGCGTTCGTGGTGAACCGGCTACTCACCCGCTTCCTGGGCGCGGTCTTCGCGGCCGTCGACGCCGGCACCGAACTGGAGGTGGCGAACCGCGCGCTGGATCCGCTGGGTCTGCCGATGCGCCCCCTCGCCCTGCTCCAGTTGGTCGGGCCGGCCGTGGCGTACCACGTGGGCGGCACCCTGCACGCCGCGTTCCCGGACCGGTTCGGCGTCAGCGAGAACCTGAAGCGGATCGCCGACTCCGGCCAGCCGATCGTCGTCGACGACGAGATCAACGCCGAGGTGGCGAAGCTGCTGGTGGTCGGCGACCAGCCGCTCACCGAGGAGCAGGTACGGCAGAACGCGCTGGACGCGCTGGCGCAGGAGATCCGGCTGATGCTGGACGAGGGCGTCGTCGCCGAGGCGCAGGACATCGACCTGTGCATGATCCTCGGCGCGGGTTGGCCGTTCCACCTGGGTGGCGTCACGCCGTACCTGGACCGGACCGGCACCAGCGAGCGGGTCACCGGCCAGCGGTTCCTGCCGCGCGGCGCGGCCAGCCTGCCCGGCTGAGCAGGTCGACGAACAGGATCGCGGTGGTCATCCGGCGAGGGTGACCACCGCGATGTCGTTTCCACGTCAGCGGGCGAGCTCCACCGTCGGCGCGACGTCCGCAGCCGGCAGGCTGACCGTCACCTCCAGGCCGCCGCCGGTCTGCGCGACGGCGGTCACTGTGCCGCCGTGGGCGTCGCAGACCGCGCGGACGATCGACAGGCCGAGGCCCGAGCCTCGTGCGCCGGTACGCTCCCGGCCGCCCCGCCGGAAGGGCTCGAACAGCCCCGGCACGTCAGCCGGGTCCACGTCGAAGCCGGTGTTGCCGACCACCAGCCAGGACCGCTGCCCGTCCGACCCGGTCCGCACCCAGAGCCGCCCGTGCAGGTGGTTGTAGCGGACCGCGTTCTCGATGAGGTTGCCGGCGAGCCGGTCCAGCAGCCCGGGATCACCGACCACCGGTGCCGGTTCCAAGGATGTCTGGACCGTCAGTTTGATCCGCTCCACCTCCCGGCGTACGGCGGAGAGCGCGTTGACGGTGCCCGCGGCCAGGTCACACTCGCTGCGCCGGCCGAGCCGCCGACCGGTCTGCGCCTCACTGCGCGCCAGCACCAGCAACGCGTCGACCAGCCCGTTGGCACGCTCGGAGGCGTCGCGGACCACGGTCGCCATCCGGCGGTACTCGGCCGTGTCGGCCTCGTCGTCGCTGAGCGTCACGTCGATCTCGGTACGCATCACCGCCAGCGGCGTACGCAGTTCGTGCGAGGCGTTGGCCACGAACCGCTTCTGCGCCTCGAACGCGGCGGCGATCCGGTCCAGCATCGCGTCGAACGTGTCGGCCAACTCGGCCACCTCGTCGTCCGCCCCGGAGTAGCCGATCCGCTGGTCCAGCGTGGTCTCGCCGAGGCGACGCGCGGTGGCGGTGACCTGGTGCAGCGGGCGCAGCGCGCGCCCGGCGACCGCGTACGCCCCGACCACCCCGACCACACCGATGGCCAGCAGCGCGGCCAGCCCCTTGGCCAGCAGTTCCGTGGAGGCCGTGTCGACGAGCCGCTGTTGCCAGGCGACGGCTTCCATTGTGCTGCCGTCGGCGAGTACCACGGTGGTGCCGGGCAGCAGCTCGTCGACGGGGCGCAGCGCGTCACGCACCAGCAGCCAGGCCAGCAGGACCAGGATCGCACCGGCACCGACCAGCAACACGCCGTTGAGCAGGGTCAGCCGCAGCCGCAGCGTGGGGCGCAACCGTAGCCTGGGCAGCCGTCGACGCGGCGGGACGCTCACGCCCCCACCTCGGCCGTCCGGTAGCCGGCACCGACCACGGTCTCGATCAACGGCGGGTCGCCGAGCTTACGTCGCAGCGTCATCACCGTGACCCGGACGATGGTGGTGAAGGGGTCGGTGTTGGCGTCCCAGACCCGTTCCAGGAGTTCCTCGCTGGAGACCACCGCGCCCCGCGCCTTGAGCAGCTCGCAGAGCACCCCGAACTCCTTGTTGGTCAGCTCCACCGGCACTCCGCCCCGGGTGGCCGTACGGCGTGCCGGGTCGACCACCAGGTCGGCGACCTCCAGCACCGGTGGGGCCGCCGGGGTGGCGCGTCGACCCAGCGCCTGCACCCGGGCGACCAGTTCGTCGAAGGCGAACGGCTTGGGCAGGTAGTCGTCGGCACCGAGCTGCAAACCCTCGACCCGGTCGGCGACGGTGCCGCTGGCGGTCAGCATCAGCACCCGGGTCAGCTCGCCGGAGGCGGCCAGTTCCGCGCAGATCTGGTCGCCGTGCATGCCGGGCAGGTCACGGTCGAGCACCACCACGTCGTAACGGGTCACGAAAGCCATCTCGTGACCGCTGTCGCCGTCGTACGCGACATCCACCGCCATGCCGCGTTTGCGCAGGCCACGCGCTATCGCGTCGGCGAGGTTGCGCTCGTCCTCGACCACCAGTACCCGCATGCCCGCCCCTTTCCACGCACCGACCACCGACAACGTAACGTCGCCGGCCAAGCCGACCGTGACGGGCCGGGTCAGTGGGGCAGTCGCCAGATGCCGAAGTTGCCGTCGAACAGGCGGCAGGCGACGAGGCCGGACCGGCTCTGGCAGTCACCGCTGGCCCCCGGCAGGACATCGATCCGCCGCGCCGGTGCGCCGGTCGGGTCGATCTGGGCCAGCACCGCGCCCACCTCGGGCACCGTCCGCACCGCGAGCACATCCGGGGCGTACTCGTAGCGGGCGACCATCCGCCACGGGCCGTGCCGGATCAGCACCGCGCCGGAGGACAGGGTGACGGTGGCCATCTCGTTGGTGTCGCGGAACATCGCGAGAGCATTCCGGTCGTCGACCAGCACGAGGTCGAGGAGTTCCTCGTTGCGCCACCGCATCGTCCCGGTGGCGGGATCGACGACCTGCAGCCCACCGCCGGCCAGTCCGGCGCAAAGCATCGGCCCGCAGCCGGTGACGTAGGCCGCCGTCGGCACGGTCGCCCGCCAGCGCTCGACCAGACCGTCGACGGTGAGCGCCACGAGGGTGCGGGAGTTTCGTACCAGGGTCACCAGGTCGCCGCTCAACCACGCCTGCTGGTAGCCGCTGCGCTGGTCGTCCGGTGCGGGGAGCCGGTGCCGTACCGCCCCGGTGTCCGGGTCGATCACCTGGACCTCACCGTCGATGGTGGCCACCACGATGACGTCGAGCCCTCCGTCGTCCCGCTGCCGGTAGTCGACGCTGGCCGCGGACAACGGCATCGACCACAGTTCACGGGCGGTGTCCAGGTCGATCATCCGGAGGACGTTCGGAGTGCTGTCGCTGAACGTGCGCAGCAGCGCCCGGTCGGTCAGGTCCAGCATCGCCATACCGGGCACCCGCCAGCGCTCCTGACCGGTACGCGCGTCGAGGCGCAGGGTCGCGCTGACGCGGGATTCCTGCTGCGCCATGGCGATCACGATTCCGTCGCCGGGGACGGCATCCGCCCAGTAGACCCGGTGCTGCGGTGGTATCGGCATCCGCCACAGCGGCGTCAGGCGCTGCGGCACGGCGGTGGCCCGGACGGGACGCGGATAGGCGAGCAGATCCTGGCTGCCGTCGGTGAACCCCGGACGCGGCGAGAGAGTCAGAATCTGATCACCGACGAAGAACAGGTCACTGCCCAGGCCGACCGGCACGATCGCGTGGATCCGCCCGGACGGCGCGGCCCCCGCCACCGCGATCAGCGTGATCAGTGCCACCACCACGGCCGCCATCCGGCGGCCACCCGGCCGGGAACGTCGCTGTCGTGCTGGCGGATCGGTCAGCTCGGTCAGCTCACCGAGGTCGATCACGGTCACCGTCATCCTCCCCTGACACACACCAGACGCGCGGCGGGCGGGCGAGGTTCCGCCTGTACGATGGCCCGTCGTGGCTGTGCCGGTGGTGAACCCCTCGCTGAACTCCGTCTCCGAGACCGTCGAGACGCGATCAACGACAACACGACCTCGGCGACGGCCGACGCGCGCCGACGCGCTGGCCATCGGAGCCTACGTGTTGCTCGGCGTCATCGTCTGCCTCAACTACTGGGCGGACGTGAACAACCGGGTCTCCTCCCACCTGCCCACCGACCACAGCTGGTTCGAGTGGCTGTTCGCGCACGGCGCGTACTCGGTGCAGCACCTGGATAACCCGCTTTTCACCACCCGGCAGAACGCCCCTGACGGGGTGAACATGATGGCCAACACCTCGCTACTCGGGGTGACCCTGCCGCTGGCGCCGCTGACCATGCTGCTCGGCCCTCAGGTGGTCTACGCGCTCTATCTGGGTGGGGCGTTGGCCGCCACCGCCGGCACCTCCTACTGGATGCTGTCGCGGCACCTGGTGCGCTCCCGGGCGGCGGCCTTCGTCGGCGGCGGGTTCCTCGGTTTCGCCCCCGGCATCGTGCACCATGCCAACGGCCAGCCCAACTTCGTCTCCAACTTCCTGCTGCCACTGATCGTGGTGCGGGTGTTCCGGCTGGCCGAGCCGGGTCGGTGGCGGCGCAACGGGCTGATACTCGGGCTGCTGGTGGCGTACCAGATCTTCATCAACGAGGAGATGCTGCTGCTCACCGCGATGGCCTGCCTGGTCGTCGTGATCGCGTACGCGGCGATGCGTCCCCGCCTCGCCCGAGCGCGGGCCGGGACGTTCGCGGCGGGCCTCGGCGTCGGCGGAGCGCTGGCGCTGCTGCTGACCGCGTACCCGATCTGGTTCCAGTTCAACGGCCCGCAGTCCTACCGGGGGCTCCAGGGCGGCGTGTTCCACAGTTGGGGCGAGGACATCGCCGCCTTCGTCACCTTCCCCCGCGACACCATCGCCGGTGACGAGGCGGTGGAGGCGACCATCGGCATGACCGAGCAGAACACCTGGTTCGGCTGGCCGCTGGTGCTGCTGTCGGTGGTGGCCCTGGTCCTGCTGGTACGCCGCTCGCTGGTGGCCCGGATCCTGGCCGTGCTGGTGGTGCTCTTCTCGGTCGCCGCGCTCGGTCCGGAGATCCGGTTCAACGGCGAACTGACCGGCATCGCCGGTCCGTGGTCGTACATCCCGGAGGACCTGCCGCTGGTCGAGATGATGATGCCGACCCGGCTGACCCTGGTGACCACCGCCGCGATCGGTGTGCTGCTGGCGTTGGCCTGGGACGCGGTGGGCGGTGGCCGCCGCGCGCCGGTGCCGGCTCCCCGCGCCCCGGAGGGCACGGCCCCCGCCGCCCGCCGCCCCCGCTGGCAGCACCTCGTCGGGTACGCCGCGATCACCCTCGCGGTGCTGCCGCTGCTGCCCCGCCCGCTGCCGGCCGAGCCGGTCGACCCGCCGCCGACCTTCATCACCTCCGGTGGCTGGCGACCGTACGTGCCCCACGGCCGCACGCTGGTGCCGGTGCCCATCCCCAGCAACGTGCACGGCCTGTCCACGCTGCGGTGGAGCGCGCTGACCGGGCACGAGTTCCCGATCCCGGCCGGCTACTTCATCGGCCCCAACGCGGACGGCGAAGGCGTGTTCGGGGCTCCGAACCGCCCCACCAGCACCCTCATCTACCGGACGATGGACGCGGGCGAGCTGCCCGAGCTGAGCGACGAGAACCGCCGGCAGGCTGTCGAGGACCTGCGCTTCTGGCGGGCGTCGGTGGTGGTGCTCGGCGCGCATCCCCGCGAGCAGGTGCTGCGGGAACTGCTGACCGCGCTGCTCGGGGCACCGCAGCGCGTCGACGACGTGTGGCTCTGGGACGTGCGCGACCGGGTCTGACGACGGTCACCGACCAGGTCTGACGATGGTCACCGGCCGGGGCGGACACACCGTCATCGACGGGTCGGACACACCGTCATCGACGGGTCGGACGCATCGTCATCGCCGGGTCGGACGCATCGTCATCCGGCGTCGGGAGAAAGCGGTTCGGAGACGTGGGCGGTGACGATGCGCCAGCCTTCCGGTAGGCGTACCCAGGTCTGGGTCTGCCGACCGGTGGCCACGCCGTCGGCGTACCCGAACCGGGTCGTGACGACCGCGAGGTCCGTGCCGAAGGCGGTGACCACCGTGTCGACCAGCCGGCGACCGGGCGGCAGGGACGGCTGGGCGGCCCGCCACGCGCGCTGCTCGTCGAGCCCGTACTGGTGGTCGGCGAGGCCGAAGCGCACGGTGGCCTTGGAGTCCCAGAAGTATCCGCAGATCCGGTCGACATCACCGGCGACGAGCGCCTGCTCGTAGCCGACGAAGGCCGCCGTGACCTCGGCGACCACGTCCCTCCGGTCGATCTCCATGCGGCGGGTCCTCTCTCGACGGGCGGGACGGCGGGTGGCACCCGGCCGGGCGGCGGCGTCGGTGGTGCCTACCGCACACCGCCGCCCGGCCGGACGAATCCGGCTCAGCTGTTCACCACTGGCTCGCGCTTGTCGTCGGCGGCCGACTCACCGTCGGCCGAGGCCGGGAAGTGCGTGGTGGCCGAGGCCGGGGGCGTGGCGGCCGGAGGGGTCGGGGCGTCGCCACCGTGCAGGCGGTCCAGTTCGGCCTCCTCCGGGTCGGGCACCCGGAGTGGGTGCCCACCGAACACGAAGATCGCGCAGATCACCGCCACGAAGAGGTAACCGAGCGCCACCTGACCGTTGGCGTTCCACCGCACCTCCTCGCCGTGGATCAGGCCGATGAAGGCGAGCAGCGCGCCCGAGGCGGCGAAGACGGCGGCGTGGACGAAGCGTTTGTCGATGATGAACGCGACGATCGCGCCGAGCACCAGACCGGCGAGGATCGCCCCCTCACCGAGAATCCGCAGGCCGTCGTAGACCACCCCGGCACCGGCCAGAGCCTCCTCGCCCACCTCGGCGGCGCTGGTGCCGGCGGCGGCCAGGGCGTTGTTCATCTGCCCGGTAGCCCACGCCGCGATGTTGGGTATCAGGGCCGCCACCACCGCCGCGGCGTGCGCCCGGGGCGTCGCCTGGAACGCCTGGGCGCCGATCAGCAGTCCGATGTAGAGCAGGATCGGCACGATCGCGGCGGTCGGGAAGATCGCACCCAGCAGGGAGAACATTCCGAGGAAGCAGAGCAGCGCGATGACGATCCCGGTCGCCATCGAGTACCCGGTACGCCCACCGGCGGCCTTCCAGCCCGGGTGGCCGACGTAGACCGCAGGCGGGAACGGTGAACCGAGGGCGGAGCCGATGACCGCCCCGGCCCCGTCGGCGAGCAGCACGCTGCGCAGGTTGTAGTTGTCTCCGGCGGTGGCCGCGCTCTCCACGTTGGTCATCGCCTCGGTGAAGTTGTAGACGCCCAGCGGGATCGCGGTCGCCAGCAGCGGGGCCATGTCGGAGAGGCCGCGCGCCAGCAGGTCGAGTTGGAAGGTGGGGAAGGCGAACGCGATGTCCCGGGCCGCCGCGGTGACGTCCGGCACCGACATCGCGCCGCCGAGCCAACCGATCGCCGTGCCGAGCAGCAGTGCGGCCAGCCCGATCGGGAAGTTGAACGGCAGTTTCACGTCGGTCAGCAGGCCGATCAGCAGCAACGCCAGCACCGGCAGGGCGATCCAGGCCAGCCGCCACATCTGACCGGCCGGGTTCATCGAGATGAAGGTGATGGAGATGCCGGCGAGGGTGCCGAGCAGCGCGGCGCGCGGCGTGTGGCGGCGGATGTACGGGCCGACGAACGCGCCGATCAGCACGATCACACCGATGATGAATGCCCAGGCCAGACCCGCTTCCCAGGCGCGTACCGCGTCACCGGTGCTGAGGTAGATGGGCAGCATGATGACGAAGATGACGATGAACATGTGCGGCACGCTCGGCCCGTACGGCAGGGCGGTCACGTCGGCGCGGTTCTCCCGCCGGGCCAGCCGACGGGCCAGGTGGGTGTAGTAGATGTTCCCCGCGACCAGGGCGATGCCGAGGGCCGGCAGGATCGTGCCGAACACCTCCCGCTCGGGCAGGTTCACCACGAAGAGACAGAGCCCGGTCAGGGTGAGCACGTTGACCAGGACGTTGACGCCGAAACCGAAGAACGCGTTGGTGTCGCCGCGTACCCAGTGCGGCAGCGGCACGACGGAGGGTCTGGTGGGGACCATGGCTGCTCCCGGTCAGGAGGAGGGTTGCAACACGGGGGTGGTGGGCAGCACGGCGAGCACGTCCGTCGAGTCGGCGACCCACCCGAAGATGCCGCCCTGGGCGGCGATCATGTCGAGCCCGACCCGGTGGAACTCGGGGAAGTAGGACCCGACACAGTCGGCGAGCACGAGGCACTCGTACCCACGGTCGTTGGCCTCCCGGACCGTGGTGTGCACGCACACCTCGGTGGTGACCCCGGTGACCAGGAGGCGCTGGATGTTCCGCTCGGCGAGCAGGGCGTCCAGCCCGGTGGCGTGGAAGGCGCCCTTGCCCGGCTTGTCGACTACCGGTTCGCCGGGCAGCGGCGACAGCTCGTCGACGATGTCGTGGCCGTACTCGCCCCGGATGAGGATCCGGCCCTTGGGCCCGGGGTCGCCGATCCGCTTGCTCGGCCGGCCCCGGCTGAGCTTGGCCGGTGGACAGTCGGAGAGGTCCGGCAGGTGCCCCTCTCGGGTGTGCACCACGGTCATTCCGGCGGCACGGACGGCGGCCAGCAGCGTGGTCAACGGCGCGATGGTCCGCCGCAGTCGGCCGACGTCGTTGCCCAGGCTCTCACCGAAGCCGCCGGGCTCCAGGAAGTCGCGCTGCATGTCGATCACGAGCAGCGCGGTGGTGGCCGGTTCGAAGGTGTACGGGAAGGGCCGCGCCTCGGCGACTGTCAACATGGCTCACCTCACCTGGTCGTGGCGGCGATGACGGCGTCGGAGGTGGCGACGCAGCCGAACACGCCGCCCTGCATGGTCACCATGTGCAGCGCGGCGTCGTGGTTGTCCTTGTCGGTGGCACCGGTGCAGTCGGCGAGGATCAGGCACTCGTAGCCCCGGTCGTTCGCCTCGCGCATCGTGGTGTGTACGCAGACATCGGTGGTGATGCCGGTGAGGATCAGGTGGGTGATGCCCCAGGTACGCAGCACCAGGTCGAGATTGGTGGCGTAGAAGGCGCCCTTGCCGGGTTTGTCGACGATCACCTCGCCGGATACCGGGGCGACCTCGGGCACGATCTCCCAGCCGGGCTCGCCCTTGACCAGGATCCGCCCGCACGGGCCCGCCGCACCGATCTCGGCGCCGATCTGTGCCGACCGCCAGCGTTTGTTGGCCGGCAGGTCGGACAGGTCGGGATCGTGGCCCTCCCGGGTGTGCACGACCAGCATCCCGAGTGACCGGGCGTGTTCCAGTAGTCGGGCGGTGGCCGGCAGCCCGGCCCGGGTGAGGCTGATGTCGTAGCCCATCGCGTCGACGTAGCCACCCGGGCCACAGAAGTCGGTCTGCCAGTCGATGCAGAGCAGTGCGGTACGCGCGGTGTCGGCCGTGCCGTCGTACGGCCACGGGTAGGGGTTCGCCGCTACCGGCCCGATCCGGCCCATCCTCTCCTCCTCCGTGTGGTCAACTCGGGCGCGCCGTGGCTCGGCGGTAGGCCCGCCACCCACCGACGGCGCTGATGTCCTCCGCCTGCGAATCGACGGCGTACGCCTCGCAGAGAAAGCCGAGCACGTCCCGCCCGTCGTGCAGCCGAACCCAGCCCAGCGACAGCGGGGCCGGCACCCCGGCCAGCAGGTCACCGACGGCGGCCACCGGCAGTCGCCACAGCTCGACCTCGATCGGGTGTCCGCCCGGGTCGTGGGGTGCGACCCGGACCAGGCCGGGCAGCCCGTCGCCGTCTGCGCTGGGCAGCCGGTAGAGCCGGTAGCAGGGCGCGGTACGCGCGGCACCGGCGAGGATGCCGCCGCGCTCGGTCAGCTCCCCGTTGCGGGATTCACCGGCCAGGTGCCGACCGACGACGGCGATCAGCAGCTGCGCGGACCCGGCCGGCACGCCCCCGTCGGCGGCCTCGGGAGCGACGCGTTGGGCAGTCTCGGGAGCGACGTGCTGGGCAGTCTCAGGGGCGGCGCGCGGGGCGGTCTCGGGAGCGGCGCGCGCGGCGGTCTCGGGAGCGGCGCGCGCGGCGGTCTCGGGGGCGGCGCGCGGGGCGACGTCCGCTCGGGTGGCGGCGGTGAATGCGGCGGCGAGGCGGGCCAGGGTGGTGTCGGTGAACGCGGGGCCGAGCAGGGTCAGGCTCGCCGGTCGCCCCGCTGCCGTGAAGCCGTTGGGCACCGTCACCGCCGCCAGGTCGAGCAGGTTGGCGAACTGGGTGTAGCGGCCGAGGATCATGTTGCGACCGATCGGATCCTCGGCGATCTCGTCGAGGGTGAACGTCGTACCGACGGTGGGCACCACCAGCAGGTCGACCTCGTTCCACAGGCGATCGACCCGGGCCCGCAACTCGCGCAGCCGGTGTTGGCCCCGGAAGGCGTCGATCGCGTCGTAGCGGCGACCGGTCTCCAGCACCCTGCGGGTGACCGTCAGGACGGCCTCGGGGTGTTCCCGCAGGAAACCGTCCAGCCCGGCGAGCCGCTCGGCCACCCACGGCCCCTGGTAGAGCAGTTCTCCCGCCTCGAAGAAGGTCTGCAGCGGCACCGAGGCGACCTCGCCGACCAGGCCACGCAACGCCTGCACGCCCACGGCGAACCGGACCGCCTGCCCGGCGTCGCCGAAGAACTCCAGGTCTTCTGCGCGGGGCGCCCCGAGGCGTAGCGTGCCCGGTATGCGGGCCGCGACCCGCTCCGCCGGCAGCGGACGCCCCCAGGGGTCGGCCGCGGACACGCCGCGTGCGGCGTGCAGCACCTCCACCGCGTCGGCCACCTCGGTGGCGAAGACCGAGACGCAGTCGAGCGACCGGCAGGCCGGCACCACGCCGCCGGTGCTCAGCAGGCCCCGGGTGGGCTTGAGCCCGACGATCCCGTTCAGCGCCGCCGGGACCCGGCCCGAGCCGGCGGTGTCCGTACCCAGGGCGAAGCTGACCTGTCCGGCGGCGACGGCCACGGCCGAGCCGGAGCTGGAGCCGCCGGAGATCACCCCTGCGCCGAAGACGCTCTCGCAGCTGCCGTACGGGGACCGCGCTCCGGTCAGGCCGGTGGCGAACTGGTCGAGGTTGGTCTTGCCGACGAGCAGCGCTCCGGCGTCGAGCAGCCGACGCACCACGGGCGCGTCCTCGGTGGCGCGGTACCCGAAGTCCGGGCAACCCGCCGTCGTGATCATGCCAGCGACGTCGATGTTGTCCTTGACCGCGAACGGAATGCCGTACAGCGGCAGGGGTTCGGGGTCGGCGGTGGCGGTCAGCTGCGCGGCGCGGGCGAGCAGCTGCCCGGCCGACACGGTGCTGATCCAGACCGGCCCGCCGTCCGCTCCGACCAGGCCGGACGCGATCCGTTCCGCCAGGTCGGTGGGGGTCAGGCCGCCGTGGCGGTACGCCGACCGCAGCTCCGAGATCGATCCGATCCGCTCTGGCATACAGTCGATTGTCGACAGTTCTGTTACGGCGAACCGCGCGCCAGGTAACGACGCCATGACGGCCGCCCGGTAGAGCTACCCCAGATACGACCGCGCACCGTGCTCGGACAACACGTCGAGCACCACCTCCGGATCACCGGCGGCGACCGCCTCGAACAGCCGCTCGTGCCGGTGCACACCGTCGTGCGGCTGCGCCGCCTCCGCCTCGCGGCGCAGATTGATCGCCATGTAGAGCTGCAACTTCACCAGGATCGAGTCGTACACCGTGGAGAGCTGCCGGTTACCGGCCAGGGCCACCAACGCGACGTGGAACGCCCGGTGCGACTCGGCGACCGCCAGGCGATCGCCGTCCCGGGTCGCCTGCCGCATCTGGTCCAACGCCGCCCGCAGCCCGGCCAGGTCGCTCTCCCTCGGCACCGGGATGGCCGACCGCACCGCGAACCGTTCCAGCACGTCGCGCAGTTCGTACAGCTCCCGCACGTCGCGATCGGACAGGGTGGCCACCCGGACCCCCCGGCGCGGCACGTGCTCGACCAGTCCCCGCTGGGCCAGCAGCCGCAGCGCCTCGCGCAGCGGGGCGCGGCTGATGCCGAGACGGCGGGTCAGCTGTTCCTCCACCAGCCGTTCACCGGGATCGCTCCGGCCGCTGAGGATCTCCCGGGTCAGCCGGGAGACGGCAAGCTCCACCAGACTGACACTCTCCAGCTCGCCCTCCGTCGGCGATGCGGCCACGTCGCTCATCCGGACGAGTTTGCCACCTGCCGTCGGGGTCCTGGTCGGACGTCAGCCCGCGAGCGGCCGGACGTCCCAGACGAGTGCGCCACCGATCTCGGCTTCCCGCTCGACCGCACCGACCGGCATCAGGCCCGGGGGTCGGTCAGTGACCGCACGTCCCACACCCAGACGTCCAGTTCGAGCCGCGCCGGGCCGACCAACTGCTCGACGGTCTGCCGCAGCGGCTCGGAGTGCGACTGCCGGACCGGTAGCACCAGGATCGCCGCCCGCCAGTGCCGCAGCTCGTCCAGGGAGCGCCGCCGCTGACGGTCGTCGAGTTCCGGCGTACGGCCGGTGGTGGCGACCTCTTCCAGGATCTTCCCGATGCCGCTCGGCCGACCGCCGAAGCGGCCCGGGTCACCGGTGTTGCCGTTGCGCGGGGCGAGGAAGTACCCGCCCGGGATCTTGAAGTCGAGGTTGGTGGCGGCGGCCCACCGCATCCCGTGGGTGTTGCCCATGCTCGGCACCGGGATCGGCACCAGGGTCTGGTCCGGCCCGACGTAGGCGCGCCACCGGTCGGAGGTGATGAACTCCGGCACCGGGGGGCGGGAGGTCATCGGCAGCGGCATAGGGGTGATCGGCAGCAGCGCGAGCACCAGACCGGCGACGGTCAGCGTACGCACGGTCCCCCGGTCCATGGACAGCGTGCTGGTCCGCTCGATGGCCAGGGCCAGCAGGATCGCCACGACCACTGTGGTGATCATGCCGAACCGGGTCGGCACCACCGCGTCGAGCAGCGGCAGCCGGACCAGCCACTCCCACGGGCCGACCACCAGTTCCCGGTCCCACCAGGTGATCCGCTCACCGAGGGAGAGGATGGTGTAGAAGGCGGCGGTCGCGGCGAGCGCCCGGACCAGCACCTCCCGCCGGAGCCAGAGCACGATCCCCACCGCGATCAGGGCCAGGCTCCACCCGAAGAAGGCGTTCTCCTCGGAGTAGTTCGGCGCGAGGTTGACGTTCGCCCGCTGGCTACCCCCGATGGTCGGCGAGCCGGGGGCGAAGTACGCGGCGACGTCGTTGCCGTAGTCACGGACGGCGTCGCTGAGCCCGTGGTAGGCCATCGGGCCGGCGAACTGGATGTACAGCGGGTACGCCAGCAGCGCCCCGGCGATCACCGTGCAGGTGGCCAGCGCCTTGGCCAACGGTCGCCAGGCCGTCGACCACAACTCCGGGCGCTGGGCCACCACCGCGATCAGGAAGATCCCGCAGCCCATCGCGGTGAAGAGCAGGATCTCCTCGTTGATGAACGCCTGGGCGGTGACCAGCAGGGCCAGGACCGCGCCGTCCCGGTACGGCCGGGTCGACCGGGTGATCACCATGACCCGCCAGACGATGAACGGCAGCAGGAACTGACTGATGATGTTCGGATGCCAGCTGGCATGCGACAGCATCGCCGGGGAGAACCCGCAGAACCAGCCGCCCACCACGGCGGCGAGCCGGTTGTTCACCACGTGCCGGGACAGCACGAAATACCAGGCCGAGGCGGTTCCGGCGAGGCCCAGCGTCACCAGCAGCACGAAGGTCACGGCCGGCCCGAAGAGCAGGGTCACCGGCACCATCGGGATGCCGAGGGCGAGGATGGCCGTGTTGGCCATCAGGTTGACCCCGTCGGGGTAGTTGAACTGCTCGGTGAAGAACGGGAACTCCCCGTGCAGCACCACCCGCACCGAGTGGGCGAGGAAGAACTGCACCTGGGCCGGGTCGCTGCTGTAGAGCGAGGCCACCCGACCGGCCGGGTCCACCCAGATCTGGCTGGTCACCCAGATCGCGGTCAGCAGGAACCCGCCGAAGATCGCGAGGTCCAGACGACGGGGCGTCCAACGGAACCGACGTCGGCGGGCCGGAGCGGCCACACCGGTGCCGGTGCCCCGCGTACCGTCGGGCTCCGCCGGTGTGATCTCGGTCAGCTGCCGGGTCGATTCGGCAGCACGCTCCTCGTCACCCACGGTGACGATGTCGGACGGAGAGTCGGCGACGTCAGCGGATCTCAGCAGCGCGGCGGCGCGGGTCTCGGCAGGCGTCACAGTCGGCGGAGTCTACCGGAGTGGGGAAAATGCCCCAACTCGACGCGGTGTCCCCTGTGGCCGGTGTGGCGACATTGCGACGCAGCGTATGGCGACAGTAAGTGCCGAGGGGACATCTCGTACCATTGCCCTCCGACACGACGACGCGATCTGATCGGGGGCGTGACAGGTGGCTTCAGCCCGTTGGCAAGGCTTGACCGCCACCGGCCTGTCCACCCTGCTGATCGCCCTCACCGCCTGCGGGCCGGTCGCCGAGCGTCAGCCACGGGACCTGCGGGTCGGCTACGACAGCATGGACGGCTCGCTGACGGTGTGGCCGCCACGCGGCTCGCTGGCCGAGGACGCCACGGCGACCGCCGCCGTCACCCGGGCGGTACGCGAATGGCGGTCACCCGTGGACGACCGGGTGCACCTCCCCTCGTCCGGGATTCTCTTCTCCGGTGAGGTGGACGGCGCGCCCCTGGCCCTGGTCGCCGCGTCAGTACCCGGCGAGGCCGCGTCCTGGTTGCTCCAACTCACCCGCGACGACGACCGCTACACGGTCAGTCACGCCACCGAGTACACCGATCCCGGCTACCTGGTCTACTCCGACGTGTTGCCGGTCCAGTCCCCGCAGGGGCGGCGTTACCTGACCTCCGAACGGGTCCGGCGACTGGTCGGGCCGGACGGCAAGACCCTGTCCAGCACCGACGGCCTGACCGACCCGGTGCAGGTGCCCGAGTGCCGGGCGGTCACCGTCACCGCCACCCTGCGGGCCACCGAGTCACTGCCCCGGGGGCGCTCCGCCGAGCGGCTGCTCGACCTGGGCACCGGCACCACCGCACCCCGCTACCCGCTGGTCCGTGACCAGAGCGGCTCCGGTCGGCGTGCCCTGACCGGTCTCGACACCTGCCAACTGGCGGGCGAGGACGGCCCGTTCGGCAGCATCCTCCGGCGGGTCGGCGACCGGGACGTACCGCAGTCGGTGCCGGCGTCATGGCCGATGGCGAAACTCGCCGTGCGTACCCTCGGCGAGATCACGCTCGACGGCGGCGAGCCGGCCGAGTTGGAGCAACTGACCTGGGAGAGCGCCGAGGGTTCGATGAGCGCGGTGGTCTACCGGCCCGCCGACGACGGCCCGGTGGTGCTCTCCCCCGCCGACCGTACGCACGCGTTGCAGGTCTACGAGGTGCCGGTACCGGATCAGCCGCTGGTCGTGCTGAGCTGGCGTGCCGCCAAGGACACCACGCTGTCGGTGCCGCCGAACACGACCCGCCTGGTCGACCGCCCCGGGCTGGTGGTGGCTCCCCTCCCCGAGCGCCGCGAGACCTTCAGCCTCGCCGCCGACGAGAAGACCCACTACCGCACCGCCGGCTCCGCCCGCCGCTGACCCACCCCCGCCACCGTCGACGCGGTGGTTCGGGGGTGGGTCCGGACGGTCAGTTGGCGGTGGGGTTGGAGGTCAGGCGAGGCGGGTCCACCGGCTCGGTGTCGAGGCGGGAGATCCAGCCGGTGATGTCGCGGGCCACGTCCTGGGCGGTCAGGCCGAGGTCGGCCAGGATCTGGCCACGCGAGCCGTGCGGGTGCCAGTCGGCCGGCACCCCCAGGTCGCGCAGCGGCACCTGGACGTCGGCGTCGCGCATCGCCTGGGCGAGGCCGTCACCGACGCCGCCGACCCGCACGCCGTCCTCGACGGTGACCACCAGCCGGTGTCCCTTGGCCAGCTCGACGAGTTCGGGCGGAATCGGGCGGACCCAGCGCGGGTCGACCACGGTGACCCCGTAGCCCTGCTCGGCGACCCGGGCGGCCACCTCCATGCCGAGCTGGCCGAAGGCGCCCACCGCGACGAGCAGCACGTCGGTACGCGCCGACTCGGCCAGCACGTCGACCGGCCCGACCCGCCGTACGGCGGGCAGGTCGGCGGCGACCGCACCGGTCGGGTAGCGCAGCACGGTCGGGCCGTCGTCGACAGCGACCGCCTCGCGCAGCTCCTCGCGGAGGGTGGCGGCGTCGCGGGGCGCCGCGATCCGCAGACCGGGCACCACGCCGAAGACCGACATGTCCCAGATGCCGTAGTGGCTCGGCCCGTCCGGGCCGGTGATGCCGGCGCGGTCCAGCACGAAGGTGACCGGCAGCTTGTGCATCGCCACGTCCAGCAGGACCTGGTCGAAGGCCCGGTTGAGGAAGGTCGCGTAGACCGCCACCACCGGGTGCAACCCACCGAGCGCCAGGCCCGCCGCCGAGGTGGCGGCGTGCTGCTCGGCGATGCCCACGTCGTACGTGCGCTCCGGGTACTTGCGGGCCAGCTTCGCGATGCCGGTCGGCTCGGCCATCGCGGCGGTGATGCCCACCACGTCAGGCCGCTCGTCGGCGATCTTGACCAGCTCGTCGGCGAAGACGTTGGTCCACTTCACCGACGGCGCGGCGGTGGCCTTGCCGGTGGCGATGTCGAAGGCGCCGGGGCCGTGGAAGCAGTCCGCCTCGTCCTCCTCGGCGGGGCGGTAGCCGTAGCCCTTGCGGGTGACCGCGTGCACGATCACCGGGCCACCGAAGTTCTTCGCCGCCCGCAGCGCCGCCTCGACGGCAGTGAGGTCGTGCCCGTCGACCGGGCCGACGTACTTGATGCCGAGGTCCTCGAACATCGCCTGCGGCGCGACCGCGTCCTTGATGCCGCGCTTGACCGCGTGCAGCACCTCGTACATCGGCTTACCGACCAGCGGGGTCGAGCCGAGCGCGTCCTTGACGGCGTCCAGGACCTTCTCGTAGCCGGGGTTGAGCCGCAGCGTGGAGAGGTGGTGGGCGAGGCCGCCGATCGTCGGCGCGTACGAGCGGCCGTTGTCATTGACCACGATGACCAGCGGGTTCTCGGTGGCCGCGATGTTGTTCAGCGCCTCCCAGCACATGCCGCCGGTCAGCGCGCCGTCGCCCACCACGGCGACCACGGTCCGCGACTCGCCGCGCAACGCGTACGCCTTGGCCAGCCCGTCGGCGTACGACAGGGCGGTCGAGGCGTGCGAGTTCTCGATGATGTCGTGCTCACTCTCGGCCTGGCTGGGGTAGCCGGAGAGGCCGCCGCGCTGGCGCAGCTGGTCGAAGCCGCCCTGCCGACCGGTGAGGATCTTGTGCACGTACGCCTGGTGGCCGGTGTCGAAGAGCATCCGGTCCCGGGGAGAGTCGAAGACCCGGTGCAGGGCCAGGGTGAGTTCCACCACGCCCAGGTTCGGCCCGATATGCCCGCCGGTACGCGACACCTTGGCGATCAGGAAGTCACGGATCTCGGCGGCGAGGATCTCCAGCTCGGTGGCTGACATCCGCTTGACGTCCTGGGGACCGTGCACCGTGGCCAGCAGCCGGCCGTGGTTGGCCGTGTCCTCTTCAACACTCATGAGCGCAGAGTCTATCGGCCCTGGCACACCGCGCAGCCCGGGCGCGACCCCCACCCACCTCCCGCTGGTAAGGAAGGGCCCCTTACTAACGCCTGCGGTATAGGAAGGGTCCCTTCCTTACACCTCAGCGAGTGGGTGAGAGCAGCCCGACCAGTTCCACGTGCTGGGTCATCGGAAACAGGTCGTACCCGCGCAGCGCCGTCAGCCGCCACCCCAGGTCGGCGAAGACCCGCACATCCCGGGCGAACGCGGCCGGGTCACAGGCCACGTACGCCACCGTCCGGGGTCCGGCGGCCACCACGTCACGCACCACCCGCGCTCCGGCCCCGGTCCGGGGCGGGTCAAGCACCACCACGTCGACCGGGCCGGTGACCCGGCGACGGGCCAGGGCGGTCTCCACCCGGGCCGCCACCACCTCCACGACCGGCAGGTCGCGCAGGTTCTCCCGGGCCGCCGTGACGCCGTCACCGGCCGCCTCGACCAGGGTGACCCGCCCGGTCTCGCCCACCCGAGCGGCCAGCGCCGCCGCGAACAGGCCGGCGCCACCGTAGAGATCCCAGGCCCGCTCCCCCGGCCGAGGGTCGGTCAGCTCCAACACCGCGTCGACCAGGGTGTCCGCAGCGGCGGGATGCACCTGCCAGAAGGACGAGGTGGGCACCGTCCATTCCCGACCGGCGGCCCGCTCCCGGACCCGGTCCGGGCCACTGACCCGACGGGCGGTCCCGGCCGCGACGGCGGTCACCGCCACATCCCCGCCGGTGGAGGCGACCGCCTCCACCGCCTCGGCATCCGGCCAGCTCACCCCGGCGGCGGTGAGCACCGGCAGCTCCTGGATGGCCGGGTGGGCGATCAGGCAGCGGTCGATCGGCACCACCTCGTGTGAGCGGTGCTTGAGCAGCCCGGCGCGCCCGGCCGCGTCGACCGCGTACCGCACCCGGGATCGCCAGCCCAACGGACCACCGGGCAACGCGGTCACCCGCAGGCCGAGCGCGTCACAGGCGGCCTCGTCCAGGCCGCCGAGGCGGATGAGCTGCTCACGGACCACCGCCTCCTTCCAGCGCAACTGGGCGTCCGGGGCGACGTGTTGCAGGTCGCAGCCGCCGCAGCGGCCCGGGCGCGCGTACGGGCAGGGTGGGGTGACCCGCTCCGGGGCCGCCTCCAGCACGGTGACCGCGTCGGCCCGGACGAAGCCCCGGTGCACCTCGGTCACCTCGGCCAGCACCCGCTCACCTGGTAGGGCGTGCCGGACGAAGACCACCTGGCCGTCCACCCGGGCCACGCAGTGCCCAC
Organism: Micromonospora sp. DT48; assembly: GCF_049844495.1. Classification (NCBI taxonomy): domain Bacteria; kingdom Bacillati; phylum Actinomycetota; class Actinomycetes; order Micromonosporales; family Micromonosporaceae; genus Micromonospora; species Micromonospora sp. DT48. The sequence goes on along the minus strand of NZ_JBNCLE010000005.1, from coordinate 444,184 downwards.
CGGGCGCCACCGCCGCGACGGTCAACTCGACCCGCTCGGCCTCCTCCAGCCCGCTGATCACGCCTCCCTCACCAGGTTCGGCGCGTCGCCGACGTTCACTCATCGCGGTTCACCGTCCATCGGGTCGCGCTCCGGATCCAACGGCGGAACGACGGGTGGCAGGGTGCCGCGCGGGGTGACCCGGGGGCCGCGGGCCGGTCCACGGCCCAGCGTGGCGTCCAGTCGGTCCAGGTCCTTGCCGGCGGTCGAGGCGAGCTGCCACGGCACGCTGGTCACCATCACCCCCGGCTCGAACAGCAGTCGCCCCTTGAGCCGCAACGCACTCTGGTTGTGCAGCAGGTTCTCCCACCAGCGTCCCACCACGTACTCGGGGATGAAGACCGTCACCACGTCACGCGGTGACGCACGGCGCACCCCGGCCACGTAGTTCAGGATCGGGCGGGTGATCTCCCGGTACGGCGAGTCGATCACCGTCAACGGGATCGGCACGTCCCGTCGTTCCCAGTCGCCCTGCAACTGCCGGGTGTCGTGGTCGTCGACGTTCACGGTCACCGCGGTGAGTGTGTCCGGCCGGGTGGCCTGCGCGTACGCCACCGCCCGCAGGGTCGGTTGGTGCAGTTTGCTGACCAGCACGATGGCGTGGTTGCGGGCCGGCAGCACCGGACGCCCCTCGTCCGGGGCCAGTTCGACGGCCACCCGGTCGTAGTGCCGCCGGATGGCCAGCATCAACACGTAGATCAGACCCATCGCGACGATGGCGATCCACGCACCGAGCAGGAACTTGGTGATCAGCACGATCACCAGCACCGCGGCGGTCATCGCCATGCCGAAGGCGTTGATCGCCCGGGAGCGGACCATCCGACGGCGCGCCTGCGGATCCCGCTCCCGGCCCAGCAGCCGGTTCCAGTGCCGGATCATCCCGGCCTGGGAGAGGGTGAACGAGACGAAGACGCCGACGATGTAGAGCTGGATGAGCTTGGTCACCTCGGCCTGGAAAACGACGATCAGCAGGATCGCGAAACCGGCCAGGAAGAGGATCCCGTTGGAGAAGGCCAGCCGGTCACCCCGGGTGTGCAGCTGTCGGGGCAGGTAACGGTCCTGGGCGAGGATCGAACCGAGCACCGGGAAGCCGCTGAAGGCCGTGTTGGCGGCCACGAACAGGATCGTGGCGGTCACCCCGACGACCAGGAACAGCAGCACCGACCCCGACCCGAAGACCGTCTCGCCGAGCTGGGCGGTGACGGTCTTCTGCACGTAGCCGTCCGGGCCGGCGACGATCTGCACGGCCGGGTTCTCGACGAACTGGAGCCCGGTGAGCCGCGCCAACCAGACGATGCCGACCAGCATCGTCACCGAGACCAGGCCGAGCATCAGCAGCGTGGTCGCGGCGTTGCGACTCTTCGGCGCCTTGAACGCCGGCACCCCGTTGGAGATCGCCTCCACGCCGGTCAGCGCGGCGCAGCCGGAGGAGAAGCTCCGCAACAGCAGGAACGCCATCGCCCAGCCGGTGGTGTCGTGCCACTCGGCGGCGACGACCAGGTCGGCGCTGGGCGCGCGCAGTTCCTCGCCGAGCACCACGATCCGGACCAGCCCGGTGAGGATCATCCCGATGATCACGATCATGAAGCCGTACGTCGGGATGGCGAAGGCGCTGCCCGCCTCCTTGAGCCCCCGCAGGTTGACCGCGCTCAGCAACACCACGGCGGAGACCGCGATGAGCACCTTGTGGGTCCCCACGAACGGGATCACCGAGCCGAGGTTGGCCACCCCGGAGGAGACCGACACGGCGACGGTGAGGACGTAGTCGACCAGCAGCGCGCTGGCCACCCCCACCCCGGCTCGCGGGCCGAGGTTGACCGTCGCCACCTCGTAGTCGCCGCCGCCCGAGGGGTACGCGTGCACGTTCTGCCGGTAGCTGGCCACCACGGTCAGCATGACCACCACCACGCCGAGGGCGACCCACGGCGAGAACACGAACGCCGAGGCTCCCGCGATGGAGAGCATCAGCAGGATCTCGTCCGGCGCGTACGCCACGCTCGACAACGCGTCCGAGGCGAAGACGGGCAGGGCGATGCGCTTCGGCAGCACGGTGTGCTTGAGCCGGTCGGACCGGAACGGCCGGCCGACGAGCAGCCGCTTCAGCAGCGAGGTGGATCGGGCCACAACGGCACAGCGTACGACCACCACCGGTGGGAGCGTGGGGTGCCCGGCCACGGCCATCACCAGCACAGGAGTACCGTCGGTCCCCGCCTGCGGCCCGGACGTGGCAGGCTCGCAGACGACGAGGCGCGGCGGCACCACCGTGGGAGGCAGCGTGCACATCGTGATCATGGGTTGTGGTCGGGTCGGCTCGACCCTGGCCCACAGCCTGGAGTCCCGGGGGCACTCGGTCGCGATCATCGACCAGGACGCGGACGCCTTCCGTCGGCTGCGCCCGGACTTCACGGGCGTCACGGTCACCGGGGTGGGCTTCGACGGCGACGTGCTGCGCCAGGCCGGCATCGAACGGGCCGACGCCTTCGCCGCCGTCTCCAGCGGCGACAACTCCAACATCATCTCGGCCCGGTTGGCCCGGGAGAACTTCGGCGTGGTCCGGGTCGCGGCCCGCATCTACGACCAGCGCCGAGCGCAGGTCTACGAACGGCTGGGCATCCCCACCGTGGCCACCGTCCGGTGGACGGCCGACCGGATGCTGCGCCACCTGCTGCCCGAGGGCAACGTGGAGATCTTCCGCGACCCCACCAGCACCGTCTCGATCGTGGAGGTGCCGGTGCACAAGGACTGGATCGGCCGTCCGGTGCGGGATCTGGAGGAGGCGACCGGTGCCCGGGTGGCGTACCTGACCCGTTTCGGCATCGGCACGCTGCCCACCGCCTCCAGCGTGGTGCAGGAGGGCGACCAGGTTTTCATGCTGGTCACCGACGACATGGTGGCGGCGGTCACGTCCGTGGCGGCGACACCCGAAGGGGGTCAGTGACCATGCGGATCGCGATCGCCGGTGCCGGCAACGTGGGCCGTTCCATCGCCCAGGAGCTGATCGAGAACGGCCACCAGGTGATGCTCATCGAGCGGCAGCCCCGGATGCTCCGCCCCGCCCGGGTGCCGGAGGCGCAGTGGGTACTGGCCGACGCCTGCGAGCTGGCCAGCCTGGAGGAGGCCGAGCTGGCCGACTGCGACGTGGTGGTCGCGGCCACCGGCGACGACAAGGTCAACCTCGTGGTCTCGCTGCTGGCCAAGACCGAGTTCGCGGTGCCTAGGGTGGTCGCCCGGGTCAACCGGGCCGAGAACGAGTGGCTGTTCACCGAGCAGTGGGGCGTGGACGTGGCGGTCAGCAAGCCACGGGTGATGGCCGCGCTGGTCGAGGAGGCGGTGACCGTCGGTGACCTGGTCCGTCTGATGACGTTCCGGCAGTCCGAGGCGAACCTGGTCGAGATCACGTTGCCGCCGACCGCGCCCTACGTCGGACGCCCGCTGCGCGAGGTTCCACTGCCCCGGGATTCCGCGCTGGTGGCGATCCTGCGCGGCAAGCGGGTCCTGGTGCCCAGCCCGGACGACCCGATCGAGGCCGGCGACGAACTGGTCTTCGTCTGCACCGCCGAGATGGAGGACGCCGTCCGGGCGGTGGTGCTCGGCCCGGACAGCGTGGAGCGTACCCGCGAGTCACACTGAGCGGCCGTCCCGGCCTGGGTCACCACCGCTGCGGCTCAGCCGGCCAGCGGCTCCGTCCGGCGGGTGACCCGCCGCACCGTCCAGACCGTGATCAGCAACAGCAGCACGTACGGCGGGTAGCCCAGGGCCAGTCGCGCCACCCCGAGGGCGGTCTCCATGTCGGCGGCCGCGGCCTCGTCGCCGAGCTGGTCGAACCGGCGGGCCGCCAGGTAGATGGCGGCCTGCACGCCGACCTTGGCCAGCCACACCACGCCCCACAGCACGGTCAGTCTGGTGAAGGTGCGGACCAGCACCGGATCCTCGCGCCACTGCGAGCTGCCCTTGGCCACCAGCACCGACCAGATCCAGCCGACCAGCGGCTGCCGGATCACCGCCGAGAGCAGCAGGGCCAGACCGTAGCCGATGCCGTAGAGGATGCCGGGCAGGTAGAAGTCGCGCGCGTCACCGGTGCGCCAGGCGATGGCGGCACCGATCCCGATGCCGAACAGGCCGTTGACCGCGTGCCGCACCGGCCGGCGCTGAGCCAGCCGCAGCCCGCCGATCAGCACCGCCACCGCCACCGACGCGATCACGGCGGGCCGCAGCTCGCCGACGATGTTGGCGATCACGAAGATCACCACCGGGATGCTGGACTCGGCCAGTCCTCGCCAGCCGCCGAGCTGGTCGGCCATCTGCTCGGCGACGGTGGGCAGCCGCTCCTCGTCCGCCGGCCCGGCCTCCGGCTGGGTCGCCGGGTGCTGTCCGGTCGTCATCGTCCGCTGTCCATCCGCAACGCCCGCAGGTTCACTTCGACGGCTCCAGCTCGTAGTACGGGTTGTAGATCACCTTGCGGTCGTCGCGCACCGCGACCCGGCCCCGGGCCGTCAGGTGCCGCCCCGGCTCGATGCCGACGATGTGCCGCCGCCCGAGCCAGACCAGGGTCACGACGTCACTGCCGTCGTAGAGATCCGCCTCCAGCGCGGGCAGGTTCGTCCTAGGGGTGTAGACGACGGTACGCAGCCGACCGCTGACCGACGCCACCTGCCCCCGCGTGCAGTGCCGCACCGGCACCGCGCCACAGCGGGCGCTCTCCCGCTGCAACTGCTGCGCCTCGATCTCGGCCTCGCTCGCGGTCAGCCGTCGCAACATCCGCCGCAGCGAACCCTGACCCTCGTCGGTGGTCATGAGCTGCGCGTCACCCTCTCCACGCCGGCCGGCAGGCACCGGAAGCAACCGCCCGCGGACGGCAGCCGCGAGGATACCCGCCAGCGTACGCCGGAACGGGCGCTTCCGGCGGACCGGAAGCGCCGTGCGGCCGGGCTGACACCGGGTTTCCGAGGAACGCTCAGCGGCCGGGCGTCGACGCCGCGTCGGACCGTTCACCGGTCGTCGCGGCCTGCTCCGCCGCCTCGCGCGGCAACCGCAGCGGCAGCGGCTCGCGTACCGGCTTGGCCTCCATCCCCCGGTCGACGACCAGCCCGTCCAGGCAGCGGGCCAACGGACCGGCGGCGGCCGGATCGGTGGCCGCGGCCCCCTGGTAGACCGCCCGGACCATCCAGCGCGGGCCGTCGATGCCGACGAACCGCAGGTCGGTCAGGCCGTCGTCGGTGCGTACCCGGGCGTGCAGCTCCGTGCCGTACTCACCCTCGACCTCCTGCGCGGCGGCGCCGTCGGCGAACAGCGACTGGCGGATCTCCTCGCGTACCTCGTCCCAGATCCCCTCGGAACGTGGGGCGGCGAAGGCACCGAGTTGCAGGGCGCTCTGGCCGTGCACCAGCACCACCTGCTGGACCACTCCCTGCGGGTCGGCCTGCACCCGCACCTCGACGTCGGGCACCGCCGGGATCTGCAGGCTGCCCAGGTCGAGCCGCTGCACCCCCTCCGGGGCCTCGGTGATGTCGTACGGCCCACGCGCCGGCCGCTCCGGTTCCGACGGGGCGGCCTCGGGCACGGTCGCCCGCTCGTCAAGGGCGTGCCGTCCCGCAGCCCGCTTTCGGGAGAAGATCACTGCGTCCAACCTCCGCTGTTCGCACTCACGGTGCCATCGTGTCCGTTCGCGCCGTCCATGGCCGGCGGTGGTACCAGCCCGGCGTGGCCGCCGGTGGAGCCGTGCCCACCGGTCCCACGCCCCGACGCGGGCAGCTCGGCCACCGGCTGGAAGATCGCCCGTTCCACCCGTTGCACAACCAGCTGTGCGATCCGGTCGCCCCGGGCGATCTTCACCGACGCGGCCCGATCATGGTTGATCAGGTTGACCAGGATCTCACCCCGGTAGCCGGCGTCGACCGTACCGGGCGCGTTGAGCACCGTCACGCCGAGTCTGGCGGCAAGCCCCGATCGGGGATGCACCAGGCCCACGTACCCCTCGGGCAGCGCGATCGCCACCCCGGTCGGCACCAGCGCCCGGCCGCCGGGGGGCAGCTCCACGTCCACGGCCGCCACCAGGTCGGCACCGGCGTCACCGGGATGGGCGTACGCCGGCAGCGGCAGCTCGGGGTCGAGCCGCCGGACCGGCACGGGCACCACGTCGGTCACGATGTCCCTCTTTCGTCGGTTCCGCTGGGGGTGACCCTGCCATCCTGCCCGGTACCCGGGGGTCGGCGCGCCGTACCCTGGCACGAGTGAGCCAGTCACCGCCACCTTCGTCCGTCACGGCACCCCCGACGTACGCCGAGCGAATGCGTCTGCCCTGGTGGATGTGGCTCGCCGGGCTGGCCGCCGCCGCGCTGCTCGCGGTGGAGGTGTGGATGGGCGGGTCCGGCGTACGCGCCTGGCTGCCGTTCGCGGTGCTGCTTCCGGCCGCCGTCGCCGGGCTGGCATGGCTGAGCCGGATTCGGATCGCGGTGGCCGACGGGGAGTTGCGGGTCGACGACGCCCGGCTGCCCGTCCGGTTCGTCGCCGACGCCATCGCCCTGGACGCCGAGGGGCGGCGCGAGGTGCTCGGTGTCGGCGCTGACCCGCTGGCGTTCGTCGTGCAGCGGCCGTGGATCCCCGGGGCCGTCCAGGTGATCCTCAACGATCCGGCCGACCCCACGCCGTTCTGGGTGGTCAGCTCCCGACATCCGGTCGAGCTGGCCGAGGCCCTGCTGGCGGCGCGGGACGCGGCGCGCTGACCGGAGCGAGACGGCCCTGCGGCTGCGGCACGCCGCCCCGGCGCTCAGGAGCCCGGCAGGGCAGGTGGGGTGGGTGGCGCACCGGGCAGACTCCGTCGCTGCCGGCGCAGGTCGGTGCGGAGCTGGTCGGCCAGGGACCGGGTGGCCCGCCGGTTGAGGTAGCTCGCCACGGCCGCGCCGGTCAGGAACGGGCCCAGCGTGGTGAGGTTGCGACCGAAGCGCTTGAGCAGCGTCTCCCGCAGCTCGTTGCGGGCGGCCGTACCCAGCACCGCGCCCACGCCGACCCCGGGCATCATCGGGTTGACTCCCCGCTGACTCGCCCAGGCGTGCACCAACGCGATCGCCCGTTCGGTGCCGCCGGCCGGCAGCGGTACGCCGTACACCTCGTGCAGCTCGCCGGTCAGCTTCAGCTCCACCGCCACCACGGCGACCGTCTCGGCCGCGAGCAGCACCGGAGCGGACAGCAGGCTCGGGGCGACCGTCCACTGCACCGCCGAGGCCCCACCGCCGGCGGCACCGACCCCCGCCGTGGCCCGGGATGCGTTGCGGACCAGTCGGTCGGCCAGGTCCTCGCCTTCCAGGCCGGGAAAGTGCCGACGCAGGGTGGCCAGGTCACGGACCGGTACGTGTGGAGCGATCTCCGCGACGGTCTCCACCATCCAGCGCAGCGCGGCCCGTGGCTTGAACAGGTCGCCGATCCCTCGGGACCGGGCCTGCCCGACCAGCCGGCCGAGCAACTGACGCCGCTTCGCCGGCTCGATCTCGTCGGCGGTCAGCGCGGCGACCGTCTTCCCCAGCTCGTCGGTGCCGTCCTCGGCACGCGCGTGGTGCTCGCTCATGGCCGCATCACGACGCCGAGCCCGCCGATTCGCTCGCTCATGACTAACGAGTCAACCAGGTTGCGCGGCGCGGCGCTCGCTGAGCCGGGCGGCGGCGACTCCCCAGTGGAGTCGCCGCCGTGGTCGTGGTCGTCGCCCTGCTTCTCAGACGCACTCTCGGCAGATCAGCTCGCCGTTGCGCTCCACCGCCAACTGGCTGCGGTGGTGCACGAGGAAGCAACGGGCGCAGCGGAACTCGTCCTGCTGCATCGGTAGCACCTTGACCGTCAGTTCCTCGTCGGCAAGGTCGGCGCCGGGCAACTCGAAGCTCTCAGCCACTTCGGCCTCGTCGACGTCCACGGCGCCCGACTGTGAGTCGACGCGCCGGGCCTTGAGCTCTTCCAGGCTGTCCTCGCCGAGGTCGACCTCGTCGCGGCGCGGGGCGTCGTAGTCGGTGGCCATCGGTTCACTCTCCCATTTCGATGTTGTCGCTTCCGGTTGTAACGCCGGACGACGCTGTTTCGGTTCCGCTGGCCGGCCACCGCAAGTGTCGGCCACCTGACCCGACGACCGCTCGGACCAGACCGCCAGAGGATCTCCCCGGCGAGCGCGGAACCCTACCCCCCCTTTGGGCGAGGCATGTATACCGCCCTCGTGGCTGAGATGTACGCCCCTGCACGGGAAGTTGTTCCCAATGTGACTCAGGCGACACGAAGATAGGGGTAGTACTACCCCGTTCTCCGATGGCGCGCCGGTATGTCGGACTGTTTCCACGCGACCGTCGGACACCCGTTAACCTCAGCGGCGTATCCGACGGTCAGCGGACGGTCCGACCGCCGGCCGCCGCCACCCACCATCGCCCGGGAGCGCCCTGATGAGCTTTGCGCGAGTGCGAGCACTCGTAATCGTCGGCATGCTGGCGGTGGTCGCCCTGGTCTTCGTGGTCATTGCCCTGGTCAAGGACACTCAGGGTAACGCCGGTGTCGGCGAGGGCTGCCCGGAAGACTGGCCGCGTGCCGACGTCACCTTGCGGGACCACAAGGACGTCAAGATCAATGTGCTCAACGGCACGGATCGCCCCGGGCTGGCCGCCAACGTCGGTGACGACTTCCGCAACCGTGACTTCCAGGTCCAGAAGGAAGCCAACCAGAAGAAGAAGATCGACGACGTGGCGGTCCTGCGCTACGGCCCGAAGGGGGTCGGCTCGGCGCACCTGCTGCGGGCGTACTTCCTCGGCAACGCCGAGCTGGAGTACAACCCCAAGCGCGAGGACGACATCGTCGACGTGGTGCTGGGCAGCAGCTTCCAGCAGTTGGCCACCACCACCGAGGTCAACCAGTCCCTCGGCGACCTCGGCGCCCCGGTCGCCCCGCCGGGCTCCTGCCCGATGGTGGTCGACGACTGACCGACCCGGCCCGTCGGGCCGCCCCGCACCGAGCCCGACCCGGCGTTGTCCCGCACCAACCCCGACCCGGCCACAGGGCCCGTCGGACGCCCACCCCTCGGTCAGGGGCCGCCGGAGGCGTCCAACGCGGCGAGGTGGTCGTGCAGCGCGTCGAACAGGGCCGGCGCGGCGGCGATGACCATCTCGGGGCCCGGATCCAGCCCCTTGAGCCCGCCTACCCGTACGCCCGCCTCGGTGGCCACCAGCACCCCGGCGGCCTGGTCCCAGGCGGCCAGGCCCTTCTCGTAGTAGGCGTCCGCCCGTCCCTCGGCGACCAGGCAGAGGTCGACGGAGGCGGCACCGAGGCGACGGATGTCGCGTACGTGCGGGATCAGTTCGGCGACCACCCGGGCCTGGTGGACCCGGCGGGCGGCGGCGTACCCGAAACCGGTGATCACCAACGCCTGACCGAGATCGGTCTCGGTGGAGCAGCGCAACCGCCGGCCGTCGCGCCAGGCGCCCCCGCCGACGGTCGCGGTCCACTCCTCGCCGGTGTGGATGTTGCGTACGACACCCGCCACCACCTCGCCGTCCACCTCCGCGGCGATCGACACGCCGCAGTGCGTCAGCCCGTACAGGTAGTTGACGGTGCCGTCGATCGGGTCGACGATCCACCGCACCCGGGGCCGGGGGCCGTCCCCGCCCGCCGCGCCGTACTCCTCGCCGAGCACGGCGTCCTCCGGCCGTAGCCGGCGCAGTTCGGCGATGATCTGGCGCTCCACGGCCCGGTCGGCCGCGGTCACCACGTCGGTGACGGTGCTCTTGGTCGCCTCGACCGCGACGCCCTCGGTGCGCATCCGGTACGCGGTGGCCGCCGCATCCCGGGCAACCTCGATCGCGACCTCCAGCAGTTCCGGTGGCGATGGCACCGAACGGTCTGTCATCCGTCCCCTTCCCACACGGCCAGGTATCCGGCTTTCGCGCGGGTATCATCCTTACAAAGTCCAAATGTGCACCGAATCGGCGGTCCCGACCGTCGATCAGCCGTGCGGCGCAGGATGATGGCCGCAGACGGCGTTACAATTCACCCCTGCCCACGCGCCACGGGCCGCCCGACACCCGGCCGGCCCGGGACACGGGGGTTCCTCAACCACATCGCTCGGCGCGGTGCCCTACGCTGCGTCGGACGAACCCGGCCGTGCTCGCTCTTCGCCTCCGGAAGGTCATTCGTGACAGAACCCCGCCAGACCGGCGCCGACGTTCGCTCGCTCACCGACACCCTGATCGCCCACGCGCAGAGCGCCGGCGGCCAGCTCACGTCGGCCCAGCTCGCGCGCACCGTCGAGTCCGCCGAGGTGACTCCGGCCCAGGCCAAGAAGATCCTGCGGGCGCTCTCCGAGGCCGGGGTAACCGTCGTGGTCGACGGCTCGGCCAGCACCCGCCGACGGGTCGCCGCCGCCCGGTCCGCCACCCCAGCGTCCCGAGCCACCACCGCCAAGACCACCAAGAAGGCAGCCGCTTCCGCCCCGAAGCAGGCGCCAGCCGCCGAGGAGGCACCGGCGCCGGCGCCGCGCAAGGCGACCTCGCGTAAGGCGGCCGGCACCACCGCGGAGGTGGCCGCCAAGGCCGCCGCGCCGGCGAAGAAGTCCACCCGGGCCACCAAGGCCACCGTGGCCGCTGCGGCGGGCGCGGCGAAGTCCGGCAAGGCCGCCGCGGGCGGTGCCGCCGCCGCGGGCGGTGCCGCCGCCGAGGGCGGTGCCGCCGCCGAGGGCGAGGTCAACCCCGAGGAACTCGCCGCCGAGATCGAGGACGTGGTGGTCGAGGAGCCGGCGGAGCTGGCCCAGGCCGCCGCCGCCGACGCGGCGAACTCCGCCACCGACAACGACTTCGAGTGGGACGACGAAGAGTCCGAGGCGCTGAAGCAGGCGCGCCGGGACGCCGAGTTGACCGCCTCGGCGGACTCTGTCCGGGCGTACCTCAAGCAGATCGGCAAGGTCCCGCTGCTCAACGCCGAGCAGGAGGTGGAGCTGGCCAAGCGGATCGAGGCCGGGCTCTACGCCGCGGAGCGTCTGCGGGCCGCCGACGAGGGTGAGGAGAAGCTCGCCCGGGACATGCAGCGCGACCTGCTGTGGATCTCCCGGGACGGCGAGCGGGCCAAGAACCACCTGCTGGAGGCGAACCTCCGCCTGGTCGTCTCGTTGGCCAAGCGGTACACCGGCCGTGGCATGGCCTTCCTCGACCTCATCCAGGAAGGCAACCTCGGCCTCATCCGCGCCGTCGAGAAATTCGACTACACCAAGGGCTACAAGTTCTCCACCTACGCCACCTGGTGGATCCGCCAGGCCATCACCCGCGCCATGGCAGACCAGGCCCGCACCATCCGCATCCCGGTCCACATGGTCGAAGTGATCAACAAGCTGGGCCGGATTCAGCGCGAGTTGCTCCAGGATCTGGGCCGGGAGCCCACGCCGGAGGAACTGGCCAAGGAGATGGACATCACACCGGAGAAGGTGCTGGAGATCCAGCAGTACGCCCGGGAGCCCATCTCGCTCGACCAGACCATCGGTGACGAGGGTGACAGCCAGCTCGGTGACTTCATCGAGGACTCGGAGGCGGTGGTCGCCGTCGACGCGGTCTCGTTCTCCCTGCTCCAGGATCAGCTTCAGCAGGTGTTGCAGACGTTGTCCGAGCGTGAGGCGGGCGTGGTACGCCTGCGGTTCGGGCTGACCGACGGCCAGCCCCGTACGCTGGACGAGATCGGGCAGGTCTACGGCGTGACCCGTGAGCGGATCCGGCAGATCGAGTCGAAGACGATGTCCAAGCTCCGGCATCCGTCCCGTTCCCAGGTGCTCCGCGATTACCTCGACTGATCCGCGTCCGTCAACTGATCGTGCCTGTTTGACCACCAGATGTACAACGTCGGATGGTGATCAGGCGGTTGCACGAATGTGATCGTTGACGTGGCACCCTTGTTGCACGGCACACTGTCCGTGCCATGTGTGACCTCGGTCCCCCGCGGGCACACAGGGAAGGCGAGGCCCGGCAAGGATGTTGCACGATAGGTGACCAAGACCGAAGAGAGTGTTCATCGGTGACGACCAGAGGAGGAAGGCGATGACCCCGACCCTCACGCCGCCGCCCGAGACGGTGAGCCCCCCGGCCGCCGATGAACGGTGCGACCGCTGTAATGCCGCTGGCAAGCTTCGAGTCACCCTCGCGGGTGGCAGTGAGCTGGTGTTCTGTGGACACCACGCCAACAAGTACGCCGAGGATCTCGTCAAGATCACGGTACGGTACGCGACGGATCCGGAGTTCACCTGGCGCGGCGCCGACCTGATGGCCAACTGAGGGGCTCAGTAACCCGACCTAAAGGCGGCCGGAGGCATCCCACGATGCCTCCGGCCGCCTTTCCCCATACCCCCCACCCCCACCCCCACCCCCGCCCCCACGTGTTGATCAAGAAGTTTTGGTCGCGGAAGCGCTTCCG